>CALLYA010000107.1 GCA_937875495.1 uncultured Verrucomicrobiota bacterium | reverse complement strand
TGACCAAGGCAGTTGTTGAAAACGGCTCCGATGTAGGTCCCTTTTCCCCCCTCCCGATACACCTCTGCGCCTCTGCGCGAGGCCTCCCCATCCGGATCCGAAGACCTTTTCGGACGGGCTCTATCTACAGGCCCCGGATCACTGCCCCTGGATAGTAACGCTGCAGGATATTCTTTGCAGACCACCCCTGCTTCGCGAGATTGCCGGCCCCGTTCTGGCAAAGCCCAATCCCATGCCCCCAGCCCCTGCCCTTGACCTGAAGCCTTCCACCGGTGACCTGCATCGAAAACCATGTACTTCGCAGTTTATCCACCCCCAAGGCGCTGCGGAATTGATGAGCCGTGATCTGTTTTCGCCCCGCGTCCGAAATCACCTCGATCTGCGCAGCCCGACCGGTAGAGGTCTTCGAAGAAACCCGCAGGCTGCGCACCGCTCCCCGCGCCGCCCCAATCCGCTGCATCGCCGCCTCGACCTCTCTCCAACTGTACCCCGCCTCCCACTGGAAGAAACGCGCATCCCGGCACCAGTTGCATCGAACCGCCCTCGGAAACGCCCCGGTCTCCGGGTAGATCGCACCCACTTCCTCTGTGTGCCCCCCGCAGGTCGAAGAGAAATAGGCAGGCAGAACCGCACCCTTATAAAAAAGGACCTTTCCCTGCGTTCGATTCACCGCCGTCCGCACCGCAGGCGTCTCCGCCCCGACTCCCCCATAGGCCAGGGTCACATTCGCCAGGATGTCATACGCCTTCTTGGCGTTCATCCGGATCCGATCCACGGCAAAGGATCGCGCCGCGATCGCTTGCGCCTCCAGCGCAGCCGCGGGCCAGCTCGCGGGAATCTCCCGCCCCACCATGCCGTAGAGGAACTCGTCCAGCTTCAACTCGTTGATGACCGAGAGACTGGAGGTGTCCACCGCTGTGGCCCGGATCGCCCCACGATAGCGATTCCCCTCCACCGAGAGAAAAGCACGGCTGTTTTGGGGAACGATCAAGACGCTCCTCAAACCTGTGCGCAATCCTCCTACCTTGATCGTACCATTCTCGCAGGTCAGGTGCGCGTCCAACCATCCGGCACGCGTGATCGATTGACGGGTATCCGGATTCACCAGCATGACCGTGCTCTCGTGCTTCACCGGGACATGCCGCCCCGACTTCACGATCAAGACTCGAATCTTGTCCGGCAGGTTCGGGGACCGTCCCATCGCATGCGCCGTTTGGGCGGGATCGAACCTCCAGGGTAATGCCGTTATCAGTAGGACCACGAATGGAAACAGGTTCCGAATGGAAAGAGCTCGTCCCCTCATGCGCTCGCTTTCTGCAATGTGCCACGTGGAACAGTAGGGAGCATCTCCCATATCACCATCTTCCCACGCAGTACGTTCCCTCCACATGTCCCGACTACATCCCACCGGCCCCCATCAATCGCCGTATCCGTGGGGATGCCCCTCATGCCAACGCCATGCCGTCTCCACGATCTCATCCAGCGACCGGTATCGGGGAACCCAGCCCAACTCCTCGCGGATCCGACTCGAATCCGCATACAACTTGGGAGGATCGCCCGCTCGACGCGGCCCCTCTGTGTACGGAACCTTCCGCCCCGAAATGCGCTCCACCGATTCGATCACCGCGCGCACACTGTGGCCCGATTCTGTCCCTAAATTGTAGAATAACCCGGCTCCGGGGGTCAGCTGACGCATCGCCAGGAGATGGGCATCGGCCAAGTCGTTCACGTGGATGTAGTCGCGGATCGCGGTCCCATCCGGCGTCGGATAGTCGGTGCCAAATATGGTCAGTCCCTCCCTGCGGCCCAGTGCAGCCTCGATGACCAGCGGGATCAGGTGGGTCTCCGGAGCGTGGTCTTCACCAAGATCCCCACGAGGATCGGCACCCGACGCGTTGAAGTATCGAAGACTCGCAAAGCCTAAGGGCGTGCTTCGCGCCAATGCGCGGAGGGCGTTTTCGATGTCCAGCTTCGTCTGGCCGTATGGGTTGATCGGACGCTGCGGCAGGTCCTCCGAAATGGGAAGCGACTCGGGGACCCCAAACGTCGCGCAGGTCGAAGAGAAGACAAACCGGTGAATCCCCGCCCGTAACATCTCCTCCAAAAGCAGCAACGTGTTCACCACGTTGTTCCGATAGTACTTCATCGGGCGCTCCACCGATTCACCCACATACGCAAATGCAGCAAAGTGCATCACCACATCCGGTCGGTGCGTGGCAAATATCTCACGTACCCACGGTTGATCGCCAAGATCACCTTCGAAAAATGGGACCGCTGGATTCAATGCGCCCCTGTGACCGTTGGAAAGATTGTCCATCACCATCGGCTCGTCACCCATCTCCAAAAGCCGACGGACACAATGACTCCCGATATAGCCCGCTCCTCCCACTACCAGTACTTTCATCGATTCCTCGCTCCTTGCTGCACAACCCAAGGGCGCCACCACGCCCAATCGCAGCGCCACCCTCGAACCATTTTTCCCGGTTGCCAAACCGTATCGCGATCCTTGGGCGGGCCTCGTCGGAACAAGCTAGTCGCCTCCCTCCAGCCTGCCCCCCATTTCCATCCGGAGAGCCTCCCGCAGAGGGCGCGGTGGCGTTTTCGATCTGGCCATGGAAATGGGTAGGTCCAATGCTGTGGTCCAAACTATTTTTTGGAGAATATCCCTACTAACTGACCAAAGCAGTCGCAGAAAGCAGCTCCGATGTTTCTGCATTCCCCCATCTCTATAATCCTCTGCGATCTCTGCGCCCTCTGCGATCTCTGCGGGAGTCCTCCCCATCCGGACCCGGAGCCCGCCCGAAATGGTAGCCGCTTTCCCAACCTGATCTCCCCATTCCCATCCGGAGAGCCCCCCGCAGAGGGCGCGGTGGCGTTTTCGATCTGGCCATGGAAATGGGTAGGTCCAATGTTATGGTCCATCCAACATTTCTTTGGAGAAGATTGCTAGAGGGTATCCGAAAAGGTCTATGGTGAAGCAAGATCGGGGTCGGGGTCGCTATCGGTCTCGGTATCGAAAGAACGCGGGATGGGATTCGGACCTGAGAAACCGGGTACCGCAACCGTATTGTTGCGGTTATGTCACAACTCGGCAGCGAAGTTTGAGCGGTCCATGAGGGCCAGGTGCCAACCAGAACGGGAATCGATTCCGATCCCGATTCCGACCCCGACCCCGATTCAGGCAATGATTGGACTGATCGGCCACGATTGCCTGGAGGCAACGCATGAAGGAGCGTACCTTTTCGGACGACCTTGAGCTAATGGTTGCCCTGCGTGTTCTGGGGGGGGCGGTCGGCCAGCAGGCTCGGCACGAGCAGGCTCAGGAGGAGACCGAGGCCGGAGAGGATTGCGGCCTGTCCCAGAGCGAATCGCAATGTGACCACGAAGACAGGCAGTGCCAGGGCGACCATGACTGCGAAGGGGGTGGGGTCCAACAATCCGCGCGGGGGAATGGGGAGGCCCTGAGGGAACAGGAGGGCGCCCAGAAGCAGCACAAAAAAGAGCCAGAGTGTATGGCTGAGGAGGAAGGCGGGGGGGCAGTTTGCCAGGATCAATTCCCCGTTCCAGCGAACGAACCCGGGCCATTGGGTCATAGCGGGGAGTGTGCCGGCCAGAAGCAGGGTATTCAGCAGGCACGTGACCAGTGAGAGTCCGAGCCATGTGTTTCGGGTGAGGGGTTTGCGGCTGATGATCCAGAGGAGCTGCCATTGGCAGAACGCGAGGATGGCGAGCCAGATTGCCCCGGCGATGAGCATGGGGGTGACTGGGGAACCGGGGGCGAAACGGATGGCACCGAAGGGCGCGCCGCAGGCGTAGGAGAGCCCCCAGCCGGCGAGTTCCCAGGTGCAGATCCACGCCAGGATTCCGAGAGGGTGTCGGTGACGCGAAAGGCGGATTGCGGAGAGTGCGGTGGCTGCCCATGCGCAGGCGAGCAGGGCGACGATAAGGACTGGATACACCGGGAGTGGCGGGGGCGGGAGTTCGGCGTTGAGCAGGAGGAGTGTCTGACTGCCGCAGAGGAGGAACATCGTGAAGAACAGGCCGATATTGATCCGTTTGTAGCGTGCGACGGTGGGATGGGTCGTTGGATTCGGGCCGGTCATGAGAGTGCCTGTTCGAAGCGGTCCCAGGTCTGAGCGGTCCATTGGTCCAGGATGTTGCGGGCGCCTGCCTGGAGCAGTTCCTCGTGGCTATAGGCGGTTGGCATTGCGAAGACGGGCAGGCCGGCCGCGCAAGCGCTCCGGATGCCGCTCGGTGCGTCCTCGACAACGAGGATCCTGTTCAGGGGGATCGGTCGCCGCTCGTCCCCGACGAGCTTCTCGGCGGCCTTTTGATAAGGCTCGGGATGCGGCTTGCCGAATTCGCAGTCATCGAGAGCGATCAGGATCGGGAGTTGGGCCTCGAGTTGATACTTTTGGAGGTTGGCGTCGATCTCCTCCCTTCGGCTGCCGCTGACGATTCCGAGGGTGGCGTGTGCGGGAGCGGCTGCGAGGAAATCCAGGAAGCCGGGGGCGAGGGTGTCCTGTTCCAGGATGATCCTCAGGAAGTACTCGGTTTTTTTGGCCATGTAGCGACGGATCGCGGCATGGTCATGGATTTGTTTACGTTGAGAGAAGATATGGATCATCACCTCGGTTTCGCCGACTCCGGCGTATCGCTCGAAGTATTCGGGATGCGAGATGTGGGGGAGGTTCATCTCCTCGAGCAGGAGGTTGAGGGCTTGCCGATGGAGGTCCTCGGTGATGGCGACCACGCCGTCATAGTCGAGGAGGATCCCGAGGGGAGGTTGGGTGGAGGAGGGATGGGTCATTGCGGGGAATAGGGTTCAGGGGCTGATGTCGAACTACGTTGACCGAGCATTCTGCGCGGCGAAGTGGGACCGAAAGTCTTCCAGTACACAAAGAGGGCGATTCCCAGGAGAAAGAGGTCGAACACGATATGGAACCCCATGGAGTCGAAGAATCGAGCCAGGCCTTCCGGTTGGTCTTTCACGGAAAAGCATCCGCAATTGGTGATATCGAGTCCGCGAATGGCGGCCTGCCCGATCAGGACGAGGAAGGCGAGCATGAGGCCGGCGGTGAGGATCAATGCGCCCTGGAGAGCGAAGCCGGTGAGGAGAAGAAATCCGAGCAGGAGTTCGAGCACTGGGATGGTCAGGGTGACGAGCACCAGGGGCCAGCCTTCCAACCAGGGGATTTGATACCGCTCGATAAAGGATCGGAACTGGCGAGGGAAGAGGAGTTTATCTTTACATGCCGCGAACCAGATGGCGGCCAGAAAGGCGCGCTGGATCCAGAGGCCGATGGGTGAGGACAGGGCGAGATTGAGCCAGTGCATGATGCCGGAGCGACGTTTCATGGGATTTCGACCTCCCTTCCCTGTTCGACCCAGCCTTCGAACCCTCCGACCAGTACGAACACGTTCGTGTAACCCATCGAGTAGAGCTCGGAAGCGAGTTCGTGGCTCAGCGAGCAGTCTCCGCCTTCGCAGTAGCAGACGATCGGCTGTTCGGGAAAGAGGAGTCGGGCGCTGACGGCGGGGTAATACGCCTCGAATTGTGTGAAGGGGAAATTGACGGCACCGGGAATGTAGCCGCCGGCGTAATCTTCGGGATTCCGGGAGTCGAGCAAGAGTGTGATGCCGTCGTCGGCCATCGCCGTGAGTTCATCTGCGGTGATGTCTTTGGCGTGGCGTGTCGGGGGGGCGGCAGAGGTTGAAGGCTTTGCGGATTGCGTGGTACCGGGGGTAGAGCCTTCGGCAAGGGTGGAATCCGCGCCTTCGGTCCCGGTGAATTCCGCTGGGATCTTGGGTTTTGGCTTCAAGGGGAGTTCTCTGGTACTATTGAAGGCAAGCGCAAGGACAAGGCTTGCCACGAGAATCCCGACCGATTGAGTCAGACCGCGGGTCAGATTGGCCTGGGCGTGCCGAAACGGGGTGGTGGCTGGGTTTGTGAACATGCGTTTACCCTAGGGCATGGTTGGGCTGTGTTGGGCGAACCGCGAACGGCCTTGCTGCCGGTCGCCGGAGTATCCCGCACTATAGCGGAAGGTTCGTGGTCAGGCTATGGGGGATTGCAGGGATCTGGCGGACGGCCCTCTATTCGCGCATTGTTTGAAGATCGACAAGTCATGAAGAGTGCATTCTGGGACAAATTGATTCAGCGTTTGGACCGGTTGGATCCGGGGAACCTGCAGACTTTCGTCGAGCGTCTGGCGCGGGAGCGGGGGTTCTTGGAGACCCTGTTCCAATCGATCCAGGAAGGGATTGTGGTCGTGGACGGGGTGGGTGCGATCCGCTATTCGAATCGTGCCGCCCAGGACCTGGTTGGAATCGTGCCTGAAGCCGCGCAGAACGGGCATCCGATTGAGCGCTATCTCCCGGACGTCGGCTGGTCGGATATCCTCGGTCCGGAACGTCCGTCGTCGGCAGGGGTCTTGGCACGGGAGCTCGAGGTCTTTTATCCCCGACACCGTTTTCTATCGTTTTACGTGCTGCCCATGGATGTGGCGAGTCCGAACCTCGACGAGGCGAGCGAAGTTTTGCCGCCGATGGCGTTGGCGCTGATCATTCGGGACGTGACCGATATGCGCCGGCAGACGGAGGATGCGATTCAGCGTGAGAGTCTTTCGGCATTGACCTTGCTGAGTGCGGGCGTGGCCCATGAGTTGGGAAATCCGTTGAACTCGCTCAACATCCACCTACAGCTGATGCGTCGGGAATTGGCGGATGTGCCGCAGCCGAACCGTGCTGATTTGGAGGATTTGGTGCAGGTAGCGATCGACAATGTCCGGCGCCTGGATCAGATCATCTCCCGTTTCCTGAAGGCGGTTCGTCCTACGGCGCCCCAACTTCAGGAATCGCACATTGCCGTGATCATCGGTGAGGTGTTGGAGTTTCTGAGCCGGGAGCTGCATGATCGCGGGATCGTCATCGAACAGGCGATTGATCCGGAGGTGCCGCGGATGATGTTGGATTCCGACCAGATCAAGCAAGCCCTGTTCAACCTGGTCCGCAACGCGCTTCAGGCGATGCCGCATGGCGGGCGATTGGGGATTCGCCTCCAATGGGACGAGGCCAGATCGAGGGTGGTATTGGGGATTTCCGACAACGGAACCGGCATTCCCAAGGACCACATGAGCCGCCTGTTCGATCCGTATTGGACGAGCAAGCCGGAGGGGACGGGGTTGGGATTGATGATCGTACACCGCATTGTGACTGAGCATGGTGGTGAGATCGAGGTCCACAGTGTGGAGGGGCAGGGGACGGAGTTCCGGATCTTTCTACCCACGCAAATCGTCCGGATGCGGATGCTGAAATCGGGCGTCCGCGAGTCGAATGGGTTAGGGAACAGCGAAGGGAATCCTTCCGAGGGAGCGTTGGATGACCAATCATGAACCAGAGCCTCCGGTTTCTCCGAAGTTCATAGTCCTGATTGTGGACGATGAGCGGGACACTCGAGAGGGTTTGAAGCGGGCATTACGGAGTCGCTATGAGGTGCGGACGGCGGAGTCCGCCGAGCGTGCCTTGGAGATTGTGGAAGCGGAGGCGATTGACGTCGTACTGACCGACCTGCGCATGCCGGGCATTGGCGGGATGGATTTCCTGGCGATGCTGATGGGCCGGGACGACGCTCCGGTGTGTGTCATGCTGACCGCTTACGGCTCTGTAGAGACCGCCGTTGAGGCGATGAAGCGGGGGGCCTACGACTATCTCACCAAGCCGGTCGATCTGGATCGGTTGGATGTCGTCCTGGACCGGGCACTGGGTTCACGGCGGTTGGAGCGGGAGAACCGCAACCTCCGCTATCAGCTGAACCAGGAGGTCGGTCTGCAGAAGATCATCGGGCGGTCTCCAGAGATGCAGAAGGTATTCGACCTGATTCGTGCGGTCGCTCCCTCCCGAGCGTCGGTCCTGATCGAGGGCGAGAGTGGGACAGGCAAGGAGTTGGTGGCTCATGCGGTGCATCAATTGAGCATGCGTTCCAGCGGCCCATACATTGCGGTCCACTGCGCGGCTCTGACTCCCTCGCTTTTGGAGAGCGAGCTGTTTGGGCATGAGAAGGGAGCCTTCACCGGCGCGTACGATCGTCGAAAGGGGCGATTTGAGATGGCCGATGGCGGGACGCTATTCCTGGACGAGATCGGGGAGATCGACGCGGGGATTCAGGTGAAGATCCTGCGGGTCCTGGAGGAGCGTTCCTTCGAGAGAGTGGGGGGGCAGGCCACGATCGAGGTCGACGTGCGATTGGTGACGGCGACCAATCGTGAACTCGAGGCCCAGGTCCAAGCTGGCGATTTTCGGGAGGACCTATTCTACCGCCTGAACGTGGTTCGGATCCGTGTCCCGCCTCTGCGCGAGCGCAAGGGAGATTTGCCCCTTTTAATTCAACACTTTCTGCGGCACTTTTGTCAGGAGAATGGCAAGGAATGTGACGGGCTCACCCCGGAGGCGATGGAGATCCTGCATGGATATCCGTGGCCGGGGAATGTCCGACAGCTCCGGAACTGCATTGAGCACATGGTTGTGCTTGGGCGGACGCCCCTGCTCGGGGTGGAGAGCATTCCGGAGGATATTCGAAAAGAGGTGAGGCCCCCCCTGGATCCGTCCGAATCGGGGACTCTGGATGGTGGGGATGCCTCAGACGAACGGGGTGCAGCGGAGGCGATCGGGTCTCCGGACGGCGTGGTCAGTCTGGATCAGGCCGAGCGTGATCTGATCATGAAGGCGCTGGAGGAAACCGGCGGCAACCGCACAGCGGCCGCGCGCAAGCTGGGGATCAGCCGCCGAACGCTGCATCGAAAACTGAAGGCCTATGAGATGGAAGGCGTTGAAGGATGAAACGACAGTTGATGTTCGAAACACCCACGTACAGGAACCTGCGACTATGGAGTGGCGCTTTGGGTCTGGTGGTTCTCTCGTTGATGGCGATTGCCACACACGACCTTTTCGCCCAGGCGCCGACGGCCGTTCCGGACATCCAGTTCGAGGCCAAGGTATATGATTTTGGCGAGGCCCAACCCAACCTGACCGTCAATCACACCTATCGTTTCAAGAACGTAGGTCAGGCGCCGCTCAAGGTCCTCAAGGTGACGAGCAGCTGTGGCTGCACGGCGACGGGGTTAAGTAAGGATGAGCTCCTGCCTGGCGAGGAGGGCGAAATCTCGGTTGCCCTGACGGTCCCGAGCATGCGTGGTGCGACCACGAAGAGTGTCTACGTCGAAACGAACGATCCCGACGAGCCGAGGAGTGTGCTTTCGATCAAGGGCAAGGTGGTCACGGAGTGGGTCTTCGACCCGTCCGAGCGGATCACCTTCGGACGAGTCTCCAGTGAAGAGGTACAGGAGCGCCGTCTAAAGGTCTATCCTCATCAGAACCGGGCGTTGGATATTACGGATGTCCGGGTGGAAGCGCCCGATTTCGATGTGAGCTTTGACAAGGTGTCGGATGAGCCGGTCTGGGAGCTGGTGGTCAAGACCAAGCCGAGTGCAGGCTTGGGGACCAAGAAGGGATCGGTCTTTCTGACGACCACTTCGGAGCGGGTTCCGGAGGCGGAAATTGGGATTCTGGCCTTTGTCACGGGCAGGATTGGGGTGACACCGGAGCAATTGGTCATCCGTCCGCGGACGGCGGGCAGCATCAACGGCTATCTTTTCGTCCGCAGTTACGAAAACAAGCCGCTGAATGTGACCAAGGCGGAGTCGACGATTGCCGGTGCGAAATTGGAAATGTCGCCCTTGAGCAACGGCACCATCTGGCGGGTGATGCTCTCCCTGGAGGACCCCCCCGAAAGAAACCCGCTGTCGGGGGTTGTGACCATCACCACGAGTGATACCAACCCGCGTTATTCCAAGTTTGAAATCCCGGTCACCATCTATCCCCCGCTCGCCTCGCAGGCTGCTGCGATCAGGCCTGGGGTGACCCGCCCGTCTGCGGCGAGTGCGAATGTGCAGTCGGCCTCCCAGCCGGTGCGCATTCCTTTGCCGCCTGCGGGGGAGCAGGGAAGTGGGACGCTGCCTCCGCTGCCGCCGACTTCTCTGGATCGATGAGTGTAGGCGGAGGGGTGGGTGGGGTTGTGCTCAAAAAACCGAGACGTCTGAAGCCGGGCGACCGAATCGTGCTTGCGTCGCCGAGCAAGGCGCCGGAGCCGGCTGCGGTTGAAAAGGCCGCCTGCCGGCTTCGGGCGTTGGGCTATGAGGTTGTTGTGCCGGACGACCTCTGTTTGCGCAGGGGATACCTTGCCGGGTCCGACCGGGCCAGGGCCGAACGTCTGAACGGGGCCTTGCTGGACGAGGAGACGGCATGTTTGCTTTGCATGGCCGGTGGGTATGGCGCGATGCGGCTGCTGCCGTTTTTGGACTGGGACCGACTTGCGGCTCGCCGGATTCCGCCTGCCATTGTGGGGTTCAGCGATATCACCGCGCTGCACATTGCTTTGAACCGCCGGTTGGGTTGGGTGACCTATCACGGTCCCATGGGGATGACGATGTGGGGAGGCGATGAGCCGCCGGCGCCGGCGCTTGCGGAGCAATTCTGGGCATCGCTCGGGGCTCTGGTGCCGGGCGGAACCTCGGTTTTTTGGCCATTGCCTTTTATGGAGCATCCGGTACCTGTCCCGTTGGCCCCCGGAGTTGCGGAAGGCCGATTGTGCGGGGGGAATCTGGCCCTGGTGACCGCCTTAATGGGGACGCCATGGGAGATCGACACCCGCGGTACGATCCTCTTTCTGGAGGATGTCGGCGAGGAGCCGTACCGCGTGGACCGTATGCTTTGTGAATTGGCCCTAGCGGGTAAGTTGGAGGTATGCGCCGGCATCCTGCTCGGCGGTTGGACCCATTGCCACGCGGAGACTCCGAATGCGAGCCTGCGGTTGGAGGAAGTCTTTGAAGACTATTTTGTCGGCCTGGGTATCCCGGTCTTGAGCGGCTGGCCATCGGGGCATCTGCCCAACCAACTCACGCTGCCGTTGGGTGTGAGGGTGCGAATCGACACCGGTGCGGGGCCTGAGGGATTGCTGTCGCTGCTGGAGACACCATGGCAGGAAGCGTGAGCCTTGAAGGAGTGAATTCAGCGGCCTTGAAGGGCAGCCCCGGGTGCTCGTCCAACGTGGACGGCCACGATTCCTCCGGAGAGGTTGGTCCAATGGACATCCTGCAAGCCACCGGCTTCGAAAGCGGAAGCGAGGGAGGGTTGATCAGGGAAGGCCGTGATCGACTCCGCGAGGTACCGATAGGCACCTGGTTCTCCGCTGATCCACCCGCCGACCCGAGGCAGGACATGGTGCAGGTAAAACGGGTATAGGTATTTCAGGGGGAAGCTATTGGTCTTGGAGAATTCAAGGCTGAAAAAGGTCCCGCCGGGGCGCAGCACGCGGATGACTTCCCGGATGGCGTTGGGGATGGACTCCACGTTGCGGATCCCGAACCCGACCATGGCGACATCGAATGCGTGATCCGGAAACGGCATGTTCTCGATATCGCCTGCAAGGAAGGCGAGGTGGTGAGCATGCCCCCGTTTCTCGGCCTTGGACCGGGCCTGTGACAGCATACCTTCGGCCAGGTCGATGCCGACGCATCGGGTCGCCTCGGGGACGGCGGGCAGGACACTGAGCGCGAGGTCGCCGCTGCCGCAACAGAGATCGAGGACCGTGCAGGGGTGCAGCTTGGCAATCTGGAGGGAGACGTACCTACGCCAGCGACGATCGATGCCGAGACTGAGCACCCGGTTGCCGAGGTCGTAGCGGCCTGAGATGCTTTCGAACATGGCACGAATTTGGCGTCGCGGAGGCATCGATTCAGCTCGCAATTGGCGTTATGGCTAAGGTTGTGGGGAGCGGGGACGCAGAGACAGCAGCGGAGACTCAGGTCTCGGTACGTCCGACGATTTCCCGGCCACCGACGATTTCAATGCCGCCGTCTTCATCCATCATCAGGCGCGGCGCCGAGCGGCTGCTGTCGAAATACCGGTCAACGATCTTGTGGTGCATGGGATCGTAGACCGAGCAGCGATGGGTCCGCGGTGCGACACGGTGCAGGATCCAGAGGCGACTGTCTTTGTCGATCCGTATGGAAGGCTGGTCGGAGGAGACGAGCATTCCCAGGTTATAGACCCCGTAGATCAATTGATTCTCTTCGTCGTCGACCCGCAGGAAGAGGCGCATATAGCGACCACGCACCTGTTTCATGAGGCGGTAGTGGCGCTTCTCGCTCTTACCGGCGCTGGTGAATCCGATCTTCTGGGACCAGATGGTCTGTCCCGGGCTGATATCGAAGGAGACGTAGGGACTGGTGAATTCCTCGCCTGGACCGAGATTGACGACGGCCTGAACGAAATAGGTTCCGGGTTCACGCGCGGCGAAGAAGCGTGAGACATTGATATCGACCACGGCCTGGCGGCCTGCAGGGATGTCGAGAACAGGGGACTTCATAGCTTCGGCTGTAGCCGGGACGAGGGTGCCCTCCTCGGTGGTGACGCGCAGGCGCAGCCAATCGGTGTGCGGCTCTTGGCCCAATGCGAGGAGAGTGCCGGTGAAGTTTTCTATTTCCAGGCGAACCGGTACCGGCTCATAGGCGAGGAAAAACTTCTCGGTACCTGTGAGGTTGAGGCGCAGCTGTGCCTGCGCGGTCACGGCGCCGAGGCAGATCCAAACCAAGAGCATTGACGGTCGAATCCATCGATGAAAGCGGGTTGTGTGGGTCATGGGTATATCTCTTAAGAGGATAGGAGGTGGACGGAGCGAATCCGGGGTTGAAAAGGAGTTTTTTATGGTATCGCCTGGAATCCAGCGGCTGTAAAGTATCGGTTCAGGCCATCGAAATCGGGATCGCCATCGAAATCGGGATCGCCATCGAAATCGAAATCGAAATCGAAATCGAAATCGAAATCGAAATCGGGATCGAAATCGAAATCGGGATCGGGATCGGGATCGCGATCGCGATCGCGATCCTCGCCCCATCCTTTTCCCGGGAGACGGGCGGGCTGAGGTCCACCGGCCCTCGATCGGTTCCGTCGCCTGGGCGGTCGAGAGGACCGCTGGATGGAGGGGCGATCATCGTCTCGCACGGGATGAACAGCGGTGCGCCAGCCGATCGATTCCGATTTCGTCGCGGAGGAACTGAGGCCCCCCAACCAAGTGTTTTATACGGCGCGTGACAACTCGCCTGAACGCGGTCGTTCGGGAGTCATGAATCGGCTGGATAAATATGGCGGCCTGCCTTGACAGGCATCGGTCGGTCCCCTAAGATGTAGCGCGTGAGCCAAAGTGGCGGAACTGGCAGACGCGCTGCGTTCAGGGCGCAGTTCCCGCAAGGGAGTGGGGGTTCGAATCCCCCCTTTGGCACCATCATCGTAAGCAGGGTTATCCGCCTCGGCGGGTAACCCTTGATTTTTTCAACCGGACGGGTCTGTAGTCATGAGTTCATCGATGCCCCATCCTGATGAGGTTCAAATCCCACCTGACCTTCAGGCCTCGCTCCTTTGTGACGACGTGCGGCGTGAGCAGAACGGGAAATTCATGCTCATCGGGCTTTTCGACGCGATCGCAACACGCACCTTCCCGGTTGTCCATCCACGGATGTTCGTAGTCAACCGTTGGTGTGGCGGTGTGGGGCGGTTTTCTCAGCGAACGAAGATCTTCAGGCCGGACCAGGTCACGGCCTTGGCGGAGACGCGGGAGTTCAGTTTTTTGCTTCAGCACGAGCACGCCAACGTGACGAACATCGAATGTTTCGTGAACCTCCGCTTCGAGGAGCCGGGCACCTACTGGGTGGAGACGCTGCTCGATGGCGATCTCAAATTGCGCTACCCGCTTCGTGTGGCTGAGATCAAGAACCCCGCCAAGCCATGACGCACCGCGCTGATCGGCCACGGGGATGGGTTGTCGTTACGATGCTGGTGGTGGCGGTGCTTGCCCTCAGTTCGGCGGCCCTTTTCATTCGCTGGTTGGAAGAGGTGCCATCGGTTTCGATCGCCGCGTGGCGGATGGGGTTGGCCAGTCTCATGGTTGGCGGGGTAACGGGCCGTCGGCTGGAGATGCGGCCATGGCAACAGGGGCGCGCCCACGCCTTCCTATTCGCCTTGTTGGCGGCCTGTTTTCTGGCCTTGCACTTCTTCAGCTGGATCGCGTCGCTGAAGCTGACGAGCGTGGCGAACTCATCGATGCTGGTTGCCACCAGCCCCCTGTTCGTAGCGCTCGGGTCGGCCATTTTTCTCCGAGAGCGCCCTTCGACGAGCACCTGGATCGGGCTTTGTGCCGCGATCGTGGGTGCATCCGTGCTCGCGCTGGGGGGTGGCGGCGTGGAGGGATTGCGCTCCGGCCGACTGAGCGGGGACTTGCTCGCCTTGCTCGGGGCGGTGATGGCGGCCGGCTATCTCCTGTGTGGTCGCAGGGTTGCGGGGGTATGGCCCACCCGCGTGTACCTGTTTTGGGTCTATGCGCCCGCCTTTATCATCCTGCTTGTCTTGGCGATGGCGACCCACGCGAAACTTGTGGGGTGGAGTCCGCGCGCCTATTTCTTTCTGTTGTGCATTGCGTTGGGGCCGCAGGCCATTGGGCATTCCACGCTGAACTGGGCGTTGCGGCACTTTCCGGCCACGACGGTCTCGTTGGTTACACTGGCTGAACCGATCGGGGCGGCACTTTTGGCGTGGGCCTTCCTGGCGGAGCGCCCTGGGCTGCACCAGGTGATTGGTGGTGGGATTCTGCTCAGTGGATTGTACTGGGCGTCGCTTCACCGCAGGGCGGAGCGTCGTCGCGCGATGGACTCCGGCACAGGCGCCGGCGACTCGACGCAACCGACTTCAAACCAGAAGGTTCGGAACCTTTCACTGGGTGGGTAAAATGGCCTGGACGCGAATTGACCGGCTTCTTTACTGCTGCTACGGTTCCGTTCCACGAACGGGAGATTCGTTGGGAATTAAGGAGCCGGTGAATGCCTCGCCTCGGTCGGCGCTCGGACCAAGTCGGAGGAGTGGCGATTCCGGGTTCCGAGTCGAGGACTATTACTGGCGAGATCGGCCTTCTTGTTTCACCCTCCCGTGTGCATGGTGGTGCCGGCTCGCTCGAGGTTGAAAGAAAGAATCATGGCTGAACGTCCACTTCGCATTCTATCCGGCATCCAGCCGACGGGCTCCCCGCATCTCGGGAACTATTTCGGGATGATGAAGCCGGCCATTGAGCTGCAGGAAAAGGGAGAGGCCTTTTATTTCATCGCAGACTTTCATGCGTTGACCAGCATTCAGGACCGAACGCTCCTGCGTGAAAATTCGAAACGAATGGCCCTGGATTTTCTGGCATGCGGGCTAGACCCGGAAAAGGCCGTGTTTTTTCGCCAGAGTGATGTCCCTGAGGTGACGGAGCTTGCCTGGATTCTGTCGACCCTTGCGCCGCTCGGTCTCTTGGAGCGTTGTCATTCCTATAAGGACAAGGTCGCCAAGGGGATGACACCGAATACCGGATTGTTCACGTATCCGCTTTTGATGGCGGCCGACATCTTGATTTACGATTCCCACGTCGTGCCGGTTGGAAAGGACCAGAAACAGCATGTCGAAGTGACCCGCGACCTGGCGCAGCGTTTCAATCGAATCTTCGGGGAGAGCCTCGTGATTCCGGAGCCGCTGATTCGGGAGGACACCGCGGTGGTGCCGGGGTTGGACGGCCAGAAGATGAGCAAGTCCTACGACAACACGATCATGCTGTTCGAGTCGCCCGCACAGCAGCGCAAGAAGGTGATGCGGATCGTGACCGACTCCACCCCGGTGGAGGGCGCGAAGGATCCGGACAAGTGTAATGTGTTTGCGCTCTACAAGCTCTTCGCAGAGCCGGTAGAGATTGAAGAGCTTGCGGCGCGGTATCGAGCGGGTGGGATGGGATACGGCGAGGCGAAAAAGTTGCTGAACGAAAAGCTCCAGCGCTATTTTGAGCCGATGCGCGCCCGGAGGGAGGAGCTTGCGGCGAATCCGAAACAAATCGAGGATATCCTTGAAGAGGGCGGTCGCCGTGCCCGATTGATCGCCCGTCGCACGCTGGACAGAGTCCGCAGCCAGATTGGTCTTGCTTAAACTGGTAAGGCGTCCATGGCCGAAGATCCGTATAGAGTGCATCTGCCGGTATTTGAGGGCCCCCTCGATCTATTGCTCCATTTGATCCGCAAGAACGAGGTCGATATCCAGGATGTGCGGCTGGAGGAGGTAACCCAGCAGTATCTCGACTACCTCGATCTGATGGAGCGCCTGGATCTCGACATCGCGGGTGAGTTTCTGGTGATGGCCTCGACCCTGCTGCTGATCAAGAGCAGATCGCTATTACCCCGGGATGTGGACAGACTTTCCGATGCGGAATTGGGAGAAGAGGACGATCCTCGTCTGGACCTGATTCGGCAGCTGATGGAATACCGACAATTCCGGGATGCAGCGGAACGGCTTGGTGGGTTGCAGAGCGATCGTGCGCAGACGGTGGTTCGTTCGGCTGACGATCTGGGGGCGATTGAGGGCGCGTGGCAGCCGCGTCCTTTGAATCAGATCACGCTTTTCGACCTGATGGAGGCGTTCCGACGGGTGTTGGATACCGCGGAATCGCGGGACACCTCGCGGGAGATTGGGTTGCCCCGGTATACGATCAGGGATCGAATCGATCACATCCTCCATCGTCTGAGTCATGGCCCTCGAATGGCCTTTCACGAGCTTTTCCAGGGGACTGCCACCCGGGAGGAGATGGTCGTTTCTTTTCTCGCCCTTCTGGAGTTGATTCGGCTACAGAAGGTCGCTTACGTGCAGGATCGGGCGTTCGGGGAGATCTGGATCGAGCCCCGTGTTCCTGATGCGAACGATGCCCGCCAGGCCGAGATCGAACAGGATGGGGACGAACTAGATGGATGACGGACGTGCCGATGGGATGGCCGCCGAACGTGAGGCCCAGTTCGCATCCGGGCAGCCAGGATCGGGGGGAACTCCGATGGCCGAACCGGAGGTGTCGGCTGTCCTTGAAGCGCTGTTGTTTGCGGCACCGAAACCGCTCAGTCTTCAGGAGATCCGCAAGGCCTTACAGGAGGCGGTGGAGGAACATTTGGAAGGGGACGCAGCCACGGACGAAGATGATGCCGTCGAAGCGGCTCCTTCGACGATCCCGGATTGGGCGATGGCCTTGGCGGCCATCTCGAAGGAGGATCTGCGACATCGGCTCGAAGAGTTGGCCCGCGCTTACCGGCTGGACCTAAGGCGGGGGTTTCAGCTGGTGGAGGTGGCTGAGGGGTTTCAGCTCGTGACCAAGCCGGCGATGGCCATTTGGCTTCAGGCACTGCTCGAGGATCGCAAGAAGGGGCTCCTGACCAGGGCCGCGCTGGAAACGCTGGCGATCATTGCTTATCGGCAACCGGTGACGCGTGCCGATGTCGAGGAGGTCCGCGGGGTGAGCGTCGACGGTGTGATGCGCACGCTGCTCGAAAAAGGGTTGATTCGGATTCTCGGCAAGAGCGACTTGCCGGGGCGACCGATGCTCTACGAGACCGGTCCTCTATTTTTAGAACATTTTGGATTGCGATCTGTCCAGGATCTCCCTGCCTACATGGAGTTGAGTCGGGCGGCGGTTCGAACGGAGAGCAAGGCAGCGGAATGGATGGGCAACGAAGCTTCCACCGGGAAAGAGGAGGAGGGGCGAGATGAATCTTGATTCCTACAGGCAAGAAATCGATCAGATTGACGATCAGATCATACAGCTGCTCAACCGGCGGCTTCGTGCGGCAAATGAGATCGGTCAAATCAAGACGGTTCAGGGGCAGGAGATCTACTCTCCCGAGCGTGAGAAGAAGCTCATCCAGCGATTGGACGCCTTGAATTCCGGTCCTTTGAGTACGGCGACCATCCGAGCGATCTATCGGGAGATCATGTCGGCCGCACTGGCGCTGGAAAAGAACTTGAAGATCGCCTTTCTCGGCCCGGAGGCGACCTTTTGTCACCAGGCATCGCTGTTGAAATTCGGAAGCAGCCTCGATTATCTGCCTTTGGCCAACATCGCGGATGTCTTTGCCGAAGTGGAGAAGGGCAATGCGGACTATGGGGTGGTTCCGGTGGAGAACTCGACCGAGGGTGTGGTGACTTACACCTTGGATATGTTCATTCTCTCGGAGCTGAAGATCTGTGCGGAGCTCTATCTGCCGATCGAGTTGGATGTCATGTCGGCCCCGAACGCGAATTGGCCGCCCCAGCGGGTCCTGTCGCACCCTCAGGTATTTGGTCAATGCAAGGAGTGGCTCCTTCGAAACCTACCGAACGCGGAACGGATCGAGCTGTCGAGCACGACCCGTGCCGCTCAATTGGCATTGGATGATCCCGATGCCGTGGCGATTGCGAGTCGCATTGCCGCCCAATTATACGGACTGACGATTCGGGAGGAGCGGGTGCAGGACTCGACGATCAACATGACCCGTTTTCTGGTTGTGGGCCGGCAGCAGCCCAAGGCGAGCGGTCACGACAAGACATCCATCCTCTTCAGTGTAAAGGATCGAGTCGGGGCGCTCTACGACTCACTGAAGCCCTTTATGGAGGCAGGGATCAACCTGACCAGAATTGAATCGCGTCCCTCCAAGCGCCGTGCGTGGCAGTACTTTTTCTTCGTCGATTTCCTTGGGCACTCCGACGATCCCGCGGTCTCAGAGGTCCTGGATGGGCTATCGGCGAGCTGTGATTTTGTGAAATTGTTGGGATCGTTTCCGCAGGGGGAGGTTGTGGGCGGGCGTGACCTCCGAGTCCCCACGGGGCTGTGACCCCACGCTACCGCGTACAAACCGCCGTCGGCGTCTGTTGGGTTAGAGCTGGAGCCCGTCAGAGAAGGCAATCGGGGCCGAACGCGGCGGATGGGGAGGACTCGCGCAGAGGCGCAGAGGCGCAGAGGGGGGAGAGGGAGGAGAGTCCAATCTGCATTCTTCAATCGCCTTGGGGAGCGGGCAACGGATCCCTTTACTCGTACTCGCACTCGTACTCGCGCACCCAACTTCTCGGGATCCAGTTCCATTTCCATCTTCGTGTACGGGAACGTGTACCGCTTCGCTGTGTACGT
>CALLYA010000106.1 GCA_937875495.1 uncultured Verrucomicrobiota bacterium | reverse complement strand
GGGGGCGGAGGCGCGGAGGGGGGAGGTTCTCGCGCAGAGGCGCTGAGGCGCAGAGGGGGGAGAGGGGGAGAGATAGGGATTGGGAGAGGGATTGGGAGAGGGATTGGGAGAGGGAGAGGGAGAGGGATTGGGAGAGGAGAGAATCCCAAATTTCTCGATTTCCTCGATTTCGATTTCGATTTTCGGACGGATCGGCAACGATTGCCTGAAGGGTCGCGTCTTTTTGGGCGGGCTCAAGCAGGTAGTGGATAGCCCCCCTACCGACCCCAATAACCGGGGCGAAAACGCCACTGCGCCTCTGCGCCTCTGCGCGAGACCTCCGGCTCCGAATGGGAAAGACTTCTGCACCCGGCTTGGTTTGCGTTAGGGCTGGTTTTTCATCCATGGTTTGGCGTTGATAAGCGGGTTCGGATGCGGCAGCATGGGCGGCATTCATGGGGTGAAGGAGAGCGGCCGGGTGGTGTTACAATGGGAGAAGCTGTGAAAGTATTGGTTACCGGCGCCAACGGCTTTGTTGGCAGTCGTCTTGCGCAATATCTCCTGGGGCAGGGTTGTGCGGTACGCGGCATGGTCCGTCCGGGGAGCGATCGCTCTCTGATGGAGGGGCTGACCTGTGAGATTGTCGAAGGCGACGTGCGCGACCGGGAATCGTTGGATCGTGCGGTAGCCGGTTGTGAAAAGGTGTTTCACATTGCTGCGCTCTTCCGGAAGACTGCCTTTGGGGAGGACATCTTCAAGGAGGTGAACGTCCGGGGGGTGGACAACGTCCTGGACGCGGCGGCGGCGGCCGGGGTGGGGCATGTGGTGCACTGCAGCACGATCGGTGTGTTGGGCAGCATCAAGCCGAACGTCCTGGCGGATGAGCGAACCCCGTATGCCCCGTCGGACGCGTATCAGCGTTCGAAGATGGAAGGCGAGCAGCTGGCATTGAAGCGTGCGAAGGAGAAGTTCGAGCCGATCACGGTCATTCGGCCTGCGATGATATACGGTCCGGGTGATTTGCGCTGGCTGAAGCTGTTTCGTGGGATTGCGCGCCGGCAATTTGTCATGATCGGGTCGGGGCGGACGCTCTGCCATTACATCTACATCGACGACCTGGTGCGTGCGTTCTGGCTGGCTGCGCAGGCGGGCCCGAAGGGGTACGGTCAGGTCTACACGATTGCGGGAGACGGACCCTACTCCCTGAACAAGGCGTTTGGTGAGATTGCCGATGCGATCGGCAAGCCGTTATGGCCGGTGAAGATCCCGGTTGCGCCGGTCTATTACGCCGGTGCGCTTTGCGAGGCGATCTGCCATCCGTTTGGGATTGAGCCGCCGCTCTATCGTCGGCGCGTGGGGATGTTCACGCACAATCGCAGCTTCAACTGTCAGAAGGCGCAGAAGGAGATTGGTTTCACGCCGGAGGTACCCTGGCGGGACGGGGTACGGCGCACGCTGGCGTGGTATCGGGAGAAGGGGCTGTTGTAGGCCGCGTTGGGCGAAAGGGTTTGGATGGCTTCGTCGATTTCGTGGAATCGGGCATGGGGGCGCTTAGGGTGCATGACTGTTGGCGCCGTTGGTGGAACCACTTTTTTAGAGCATCAGCGAGATGAAATACACACTTCTTGGATCGAATTCCGGGCGCAACGCGGGTGATGCAGCGATCTTGTCGGCGGTGATCGACGAGTTTTCGCGGGTGGACCCGGACGCAGAGTTCTTTGTGCCGACCACGAACATGGAGTTTGTGCGCCGGTCTTACGCGCATTTGGACGGCCGTGTGCGCCCGGTGAACATCCTGCCGTACACCGGATCGGTGCGGTTGTTGGGTCCGACAACGATGGCGGCGATGGCGAGATCGGATGCGACGCTGATTTGTGACGGCATCATCTTCGACGTGCGTCTATTCAATCCGGCGTTCAACTTCCTGATCACGCTGGTCGGGCTGGCGCCTTGGGCGCGGCTGGTACGTACGCAGCTCTTTGGCTACTGCATGGGGATCGGCCCGTTGCGGACGGCCTCCGGTCGGCGGTTCACGCGCTGGGTCGGGAAGTATTGCCGCGAGATGCTGGTGCGCGAGACGGACAGCCGCGATCTCCTGTTGGCCTCGGGTGTGGACCCGAGCAAGGTCAGTGTCTGGGCGGATGTCGCGTTTGTGACCCGGCCGGCGGCGCCGGAGCGGGTGGACCGGATATTGTCCGACCTCGGGCTGCCGTTGGATGAGCCGCTGGTGGGCGTGAATGTCACGCGTTACATCGGCGACTGGGTGGCGACGGGCGGACTGGACCAGGCAGGGTTCCTGGAGCAATTCCGGGAGGTGTTCGCGAAGCTGCGGGCGCGCCTGGCGCCGGCGCGCCTGGTCTTGATCTGCACGCAGCGCATGGACCTGGGGTTTGCGCAGCAGCTGCGCGAGGCGATCGGCGATGCCGCGCTCCCGATCCTGATCAACGACCCGGCGTTGGAGGATGGGACCGGGTACGACTGTCACGATCTGATGGGTGTGATGGGGCGGTTGGAGCTGTTTATAGGGATGCGGCTGCACTCGCTGATCCTGGCCTCGGCGATGAAGACGCCGATCGTGGGGATCGTCTATGCGCCGAAGGTGGCGAGTCTGCTTTCCTGGATCGGGCTACCGGACAACCAGGTGGCGTTGACGCGCGAGGGCTTGCAGTCGCTGGTAGAGGTGGCGGGCCGGGCATGGGACGCGCGGGCGGAGCAGAAGGCGGTGATCGACCCACGGATTGATGAGATGCGCGAATCGGTGCGTGGAGCGACGCAGCGGGTTCGGGCGCATCTCGATGGGGGACGCGGTTGATGGGAGCGGCCGGCAAATCGACGGGGCCGGTCCCGGAGGGGACGCAATCGGCCTTGATGGATCAGAAGCTGGGCCTGTTGGCGAAGTATCGCAAGCTGGTCACGGGCGGGAACGGCCTTGGCGCGGTGGTCCGGTATGAGCTCTTGACGGGGCTCTTCTCCTGGATGCCGGGTCTGGCCGGGCTCGGATGCCGGAGTCTGTTCTATCGCTTTCTTTTGCGCCGGATGGGGCGGGCGGCGGTGATCGGGCGCAATGTGACCTTACGGCATCCGGGGCGGACCAGTCTGGGGTCGCGGGTGGTGGTGGAGGACAACGCTGTGCTCGATGCGAAGGGCGGGTATGGCGATGGGATCACGATCGGCGACGATGTCTTTATTGGGCGTGGGACGATCTTCTCGATGGGCGGCGGCACGATCGCGGTCGGCGACGGCAGCAGTTTCGGCAGCAACTGCCGGATCGGCTCGCTCGGCGAGATCAAGATCGGCAAGAAGGTATTGGTGGCGGCCTATGTATACATTTTGGCGGCGAACCATCGGTATGAGCGCACGGACATCCCGGTCATTGACCAGCCGGTGGAGAGCCAGGGCGGGATTGAGATTGGGGATGGCACGTGGATCGGCGCGTATGCGATGATCATGGACGGCGTACGGATCGGCGAGCACTCGATCATCGGTGCGCACACGCTGGTGACGAAGGATGTCCCGCCGTACTCGGTGGTGGTCGGCGTACCCGGGCGTGTGGTACGCGATCGTCGGACGGGCGGCGGCGAGGGGGCAACCGCGCCGGTGGAGTGATGGAGCGCGGGTGGAGCGGGATTGAGACGAGGGAGGCGGCGATGAAGATGGTACGCATGGTTGTTACGGTCATGATGTTAGGGATATGTGGTGTGTTGGTTGCTGAGGAGGCGGATTGGAAGCCGCTCTTTCCGGAGGACGGAGTGCCGCAGGGCTGGCGTGTAACGAGCTGGGCGGACCTGGCGGAGCCGGGACCTGAGGGAGCGAAGTGGCGGGTGGAGGATGGGGTCCTGCACGGGAGCGAGCCGCGCGGCACGTGGTTGATCAGCGAGGCGGAGTACGGCGATTTCGAGCTGCGGTATGAGTTCAAGCTGGGCGAGCGCGGCAACAGTGGATGTGCGTTGCGCGCGCCGATGAAGGGCGATCCCGCCTTTGACGGTTTGGAGCTGCAGATGGCGGACTACCGGTACAACACCGACGCGACGGCGAGCGAGCTGACCGGTGGGTTGTACCGCGCGCTGGCGCCGAAGGAGCAGGTGTACAAGCCGACGGAGTGGAACAGCTACGAGATCCGCCTGGTGGGTTCGCACATCCGGGTCGTGCTCAACGGGACGGTGATTCTCGATCATGATTTGGAACAGCAGACGAAGACGGTCTTGCGCCACGACGGTACGGAGGCGTCGGCGCTCAAGGACCGTCCCCGCCGGGGGCATATCGGGTTCCAGGAGCTGAGCCGCGGGGGCGATCATGTGATGATCCGCAATGCGCGGATCCGGGTGCTCGAGGGCGTACGGTGAGGGCTGGGGCGGAGACGCGGAGACGCGGAGACGCGGAGACGCGGTCAGAGGTCGGTGGACGTGCGGAGTGATGCTTGGCAGCGATTTCGATAGCGATTTCGATAGCGATTTCGATTTCGATGATCGGGAGCTGTTGCCTTGAGGCGACGCCAGGAGGGTTGCGCCCTTTCGGGGGATCTTTAGCCACAGAGTTCACAGAGAGATGCTTCCTTTTGCCTTCGACGAGAGGGTCCGCATTTCAGGCAGTGTAGTACCAGATGGGAAAGGAATTGTTCCTCTGTGTTCTCGGTGACCTCTGTGGCAGGAATTCTCTTACCAGAGGCCGTCGGAAAGGGTGGATGGCGAAGCAAGCTCGGGCGCGGTGGCGTTTTCGAGCTGGTTAGGGGTTGGGAGGGGACCAGCGATAGAGGCGGAAGCGCTTTGGTTTTGCGACGGATTTGAAATCGGTGAACTCGGGTCGGTGGAGGACCTGCTGGATGACGACGGTGCCGGAGTCGTAGAGGAGGGTGAACTCGCCATGGGGCGTGGGATAGACGCTGTGTCCGGCTTCGGTCGAGGTGAAGAAGAGGATGGGCCGGCCGGTTGCGTGGATGCGGCTCAAGGCGTCGAAGCCTTGGCTGCAGAGGGTTTCGGACTGCCAGATGCGCTCGCCGTTGAGGACGTTTTGGCCGTGGATCATGGCGAGTGGGGTGCCCCAAGCGAAGTGGTCGGCCAGAATGATGGCGGGCGGATCGGTGGCCGGGATGTTGGCGGCGACTTCCGCGATGGCCTGTGGGAGGCCGTTGTAGTCGCGGGCCTGGAGTCCGCGATAGGCCTTAGGCAAGCCGAGTCCGATCAGGAGAACCGCGCCGCCGATCTGTGGAAGTCGGGTCGGCAGCCGGGGGAAGCGTTTCTGCCAGGGTTGGGGCGGGGCGAGCCGGTGGACGAGTACGGCTGCGAGGATGGCGCAGAAGGGGACGAGGTTATCGAGGCTCCTGCGGGTGACCCATGGGCGCAGGTTCGCGGCGAAGCGTTGCACGACCAGGGCCAGGCCGCAGGCGAGCAGGAAGATCACCGGCCAGCGCAGGCGTTGGAGTGCGGGGTCGCGCGAGAAGAGGACGAGGAGGAAACCGCCCATGGCGGCAGCGGCGGTGACGGGGCCGAGGTAGGGCAGGAGCATTTTGAGGTTGAACGCCGCGCGTGCGAGCGGTGCGGGGACCCAGGGCAGGATGAGGCTGAAGGCGAAGATGAGGAGCATGCAGCCGAGAGCGATTTCCGCGGTGGCGCCCCAGTGTTGGAGCAGGTTGCGTCCGGCCGGCAGGCTTGTGATGCGGTGGGCGATCAGGGTGAGCGCGAAGAGTGCGAGTGCGGCGAGGCCGAGCATATGCACGACCGGCAGGAGTCGGATCATGGTGGCCGGTGCGGCGGCCCAATTGACGCACCAGCCGAGCAGGATGGCGATCCAGAGTGCTGAGTAGCGCCGGTTTTTGTGCAGCCACGTGGCATCGCTGCGGTCGAGCCAGGCCAGGATGAGGGGGATCATGGCTGCGAACGGCAGGAAGGCGAGGCGGTTGAGGATGGCGGCGAGGAGGGGGATGGCGGCGGCGATAAGCACGGCGCCGCGGCGGGGGCGGTGTGCGAGGAACCAACCGATGCAGCAGAGGAGGAAGAGCTGGAGGCATTCGGAGGTGGGGATATTGAGGTGATAGAGGAAGACGGGGTTGAGGAGGAGGAAGAGTCCGGCGAGGGCACTGATCCCGGGGTTACCGGTGAGCTGCAGGAGGAGTGCGCAGAAGAGGGGGATGATCAGCAGGGCGAGGATGAGATTGAGCCGGACGGCACCGCGTGGGCCGAGCGTCTGGGCGACGGTGGCGACGGCGGTGGGGGTGAGGGGGAAGAAGTACATCTGCAGTGTGCGCGTGTCGGGATCGACCGGGATTCCGGGGAACGCCTCGCGATGCTGGTCGAAATGATGGGTGAAGAGGTCGAGCTCGGACTCGGTCAACTGGTCGAACGGGCTGAATGGCTCCGCGTGGGCACTTCCGGTGCGCGCGATGTGGAGTCCGTTATTGATATAGACCCCCGGATCCCACCCGCCGGCGACCCACTCGGCGCGATTCGGCAGCAGCATGACGGCGGCGGTCGCTGTGGCGAAGGCGGCTGCGGCGGCGAGGGTGACACGTGCGGATGGGAATGTGATATGGCGGGCGCGTGCGTTGCGGGTGGCGGCGCAACCGATCAGGAAGAGCACGGCCTGGGCGATGGGTGCGACGGGTGGATGCAGCAGGCCGGTCTGGGCGAGGACGAGGTTGAGCAGCAGCAGCAAGCAGAGTCCGACTGCGGCGAGCTGGGCGGCGGTGGCGAGGTTGCGTCGGCGGGGGTGTAGATCCTCCTGGCGGGCGGGCGTGAGCAGTCCTGCCCAGGCGTAGCCGAGGCCGAAGATCTGGAGTGCGAGCAGGACGGGACCGAGGATCCACGTGCTAAGGGTGAGGGCCTGGGGGATGTGCTGTTGCATCAGCGTCAACGATCCGGGTGGGTTGAGTGTGCGGGCTGGAGCAGGCCGTGCTCTTGCAGCAGGCGTGCGGTCTGGACCAGGATGGGGAATGCGATTCCGGAGGTCTCGGCGATATCGAGCAGGGATTGTGCACCATCGCTCTGGTTGAGGAGCCAGAGCATGGCCATCTGTTTTTGATAGCGATCCTTATCGCCGCCGATAGCGGAGTAGAGTCCGCGCTTACCGAGTTGCGGTTCACAATTGGGGAGTTGATTGACCATGACCCGGTTTTCGAGGAGCGCGTGTAGGGCGTGGACGAGGATGCGGATGGTTTGCTGAATGGCGGCGGGCGTGATGAAATCGAGGTTATCGAGGGAGTTATGGTACTGTGGAAACTCGCCGTACTTGCTGCGCATCAGGAGACCGACCGGCAGGTTGAATCCGGGCGAGCAGAACTGGCGCTCGTCGTAACCGTAGGGAGAGAACGGTTCGATGCGGTGCGCGTCGGGGTGCAGCTGGTTGAGGACGTAGGCGAGCGTCTGATCGACGGGTGCGTTGCCTTGGCGTGAGCGTTTATAGACCGGCGGTGCGGGATCGCCGATGCAGGAGAGCACGATCCCGTGCCGGATGTGGTTACGGGCGTGGGCCTCGTTCCGGGCGAGCCACGTGATGGCGCCGATGGTACCGGGGATGAAGAGGAAACGGACGCTCAGGGGGAGGGTATGGCCTTGGAGGTGATGTGCCAGGAGGCAAGCGGTCGCGAGGCCGGCGCAGTTGTCATTGGCGAGGGATGGGTGGCAGATGTGTGTGGAGATGAGGATTTCGTCCTGGGAGGCGCCGGGGAGGAGGCACTCGCCGTAGGTAAGGCTACCGTGATCGTTGAAATCGGCATCGATATGGACCTCGAACGGGCCGGGGCCGAGGGATTCGGCGAGCCGGTGCGGGAGGCAGAAGCCCCAGGTCCTGTTGTAATAGGAGGTCCGGTAGGGGATGGCCTCGGGCTGTTCCGGCAGGGTGATCAGGTGTGGCAGCAGGTCTTCGCGCGAGAACGTGCCATGGACGGGGGTGCTATAGCCGAGGACGTGCAGGTTGGACTGTTGGAAATCGACGAGCTTACGGCCGGTATGGTCTTTGATATAGGCGTCGCGGATGTTCCACTCGGGGGGGACGGTCCAATCGAAGACCTGGGTCCCGCTGGGGACTTCGTATGGGGTGAGTGGGATGTGGCGGGCGAGGATGTCGAGCGTGTCGCGCACGCCGTTACCGGTGATGCTGCGGCAGATAGGAAAGAGCAGGGTCGCAAGGCGATGGACATCCCGGCCGGGATCGGACCAGGCATCGAGGATATTCAGGATGGAATCGGGTGTGTTCATGGGCTGGGCGGTTGGAAATCGGGGTACTCCGCGTCGCGCTCGGAGATGACGGCGACGGGGAGGGGCCATGCGATGCCGAAGGCGGGATCGTTATAGCGCACGCCGGCGCCGAAGCCGGGGGCGAATGGGTCGGACATCATGTAAAAGAGTTCTGTATGATCGCAGAGTGTTTGGAAACCGTGTGCGCAGCCTTTGGGTACGACCAATTGATATCGGTTTTGCGCGGTGAGTTCGAACCCGAGGTGTTGCATATAGGCGGGTGAATCGGGGCGCAGGTCGATCACGACATCCCAGACAGCGCCTTGGGTGCAGCGTACGAGCTTGAGCTCTTCATGGGGTGCCTTTTGGAAGTGCATGCCACGGAGGGTGCCGCGCTTGTGATTGAACGAGAGATTGCACTGTGGGAAGGCGGTGGGGAGTTCGTGTGCATGGAACTCCTCTGCGCAGAAGGTGCGGGCGAAGAAGCCGCGCGTGTCGTGGACCTCCTCCGGTTCGATCAGGAGCAGGCCGGGCAATTGGGTGGTGTGGAAGATCATGGGATGATCTCGACGGTGGGGATGGGCACGACGAACTTTCCGCCCCATTCACGGATGCGGCTCATCTTGGAGACGATCTCTTCGCGGATGTTCCAGGGGAGGATGAGCACGTAATCGGGTCGGGTTTCAAAGATCTTCTCGGGTGCATGGATGGGGATATGTGTGCCGGGCAGGAGGTGTCCCTGTTTATGCGGACTTCGATCGACGGTATAATCGAGGAAGTCCTCCCGGATACCGCAGTAATTGAGGAGGGTATTCCCCTTGGCGGGGGCGCCGTAGCCGACGATGGACTGGCCGGCCTCCTTGGCGGCGATGAGGAACTTAAGCAGATCGCGTTTGGTTTGGTGCACGCGTTTTTGGAAGGAGCCGTACGCCTCGATCTGGTCGAAGCCGGCGGCCTGTTCGGTCTTACGCAGGTCGAGCAAGGCCTGGGTGGTGGGGCGGGTGGGGCTTTCGGCGTGCTGGGCGTAGATGCGCAGGGAGCCGCCGTGCGTGGGGATTTCGTCGACGTGGAAGAGGGCGAGTTTATGGTGTGCGAAGACGGCCTCGACGGCGGTGAGCGAGAGGTATGAGAAGTGTTCGTGATAGATGGTATCGAACTGATTGTTCTGGATGAGCCGGAGCAGGTGAGGGAACTCCATGGTGATCACGCCGGCGGGTGCGAGTGCGAGTGCGATTCCGCCGACGAAATCGTTAATATCGGGCACGTGAGCGAGGACGTTGTTCCCGATGATGAGGTCTGCCTGGGGGAGTTGGCGAGCGGTCTCGACGCCGAAGAAGCGGACCTCGGTGGGGATGCCTTTGCTGCGTGCGACCTCGGCGACATTGGCGGCGGGTTCGACGCCGAGCACGGGGATGCCGGCCTTCTGGAAGAACTGCAGGAGGTACCCGTCGTTGGAGGCGAGCTCCATGACGAGGGAGCCGGAATGCAGCGGGTAATCGACCAGCATTTGAGCGACGTACGCCTGGCAGTGTTGCAGCCATGACTCAGAGTAGGAGGAGAAGTAGGCGTAATCGCTGAAGATTTCCTGGGGCGATTGGAACTCCGGCAGTTGCACGAGGAAGCAGTTGTGGCAGACGCGCACGTGGAGTGGGTAGAACCGTTCCATCTCCTGACCCTGATCAGGTTTCAGGTATGCGTTGGAGATCGGCGACATGCCGAGATCGACGAAGGTGTGTTGGAGTGGGGTATTGCAAAAGCGGCAGCGGGTGGTGGTCACGTGAGGGACTCCTGGATGGATTCAAAGGTTTCGATATCGTGCAGGGTGAGTGCGCGCGGATCCTGCCCCTTTTGCAGGCCTTGGTACCAGGCGATGATGAGATCGAGCGTGGCATGCAGGTCGAAGCGTGGGCGCCACCCGAGGCGGGCGTGTGCCTTGGAGGAATCGAGCTTGAGGTAATTCGCCTCGTGCGGGTGTTGACCATGGCTCTGTTCGAATGGGCGATCAAAGCCCCAGCCCCGGGAGAGGTAGTGGGTGATATAACCGACTGTCTGGGCACTGGTCTCATACGGTCCGAAGTTCCACGCCTCGGCGAGGTCCGGCTCGGTCCAGAGGCGTTCGGCCAGGAGCAGGTAGCCATGGAGCGGATCGAGCACGTGTTGCCAGGGGCGGATGGCATTGGGCGCTCTGATCTCAGGGGGTCGGTGTGCCATCAGCGCCTGGAGGATATCGGGGACGAGCCGGTCCTGCGCCCAATCGCCGCCGCCGATGACGTTACCGGCGCGTGCGGTGGCGAGGCGGACCCGGTCCTGCGGCTGGAAGAAGGAGGTGCGATAGGCGGCCGAGACGAGCTCGGAGCAGGCCTTGCTGCTGGAGTATGGGTCATGTCCGCCGAGCGGTTCATCTTCGCGGTAGCCCCAGAACCACTCGCGGTTCAGGTAGCATTTATCGGTGGTGACATTAACGACAGCGCGGACGGAGTCGGTCTTGCGGGCTGCCTCGAGGAGGTTGACGGTGCCCATCACGTTGGTCTGGAAGGTCTCGACCGGCTCGGCGTAGGAGAGGCGGACGATCGGCTGTGCGGCCAGGTGGAGGACGATTTCTGGCTGGTGTTGGTCGAAGGCGGCCTGGAGCTGGTTGGGGTCACGGATATCACCGATGATGGAGACCATCCCGTCGCCGACGCGTGCGAGATCGAAGAGGCTGGGCTGGGTCGGCGGCTGGAGCGCGTATCCGACCAGTGGAACGCCGTGCGATTGGAGCCAGAGGCTCAGCCAGCTGCCCTTGAACCCGGTATGTCCGGTGATGAGGACCTTGCGCTGTTTCCAGAACTCCCAGTTCATGACCAGACCTTCCAGGGGGGATTACCGGACTCCCACAGTTTCTCGAGCTGGATTTTGTCACTGAGGTGATCCATACACTTCCAGAAACCGGTGTGACGGTATGCGGCCAGTTTCCCCTCTTTTGCGAGACGCTCCATTGGCTGCGCCTCCCACATCTGTTCCGGGCCCTCGATGTAGTTGAAGATCTCCGGCTCGAGCACAAAGAACCCGCCATTGACCCAGGCGTTGTCCTTTTGGAGTTTCTCTTTGAACCAATTGATGTTGTGGTTGCCATCGGTCAGTTCAAAGGTGCCGTAGCGTGCGGGGGGGTGAATGGCGGTCAGGGTTGCGAGTGCGCCGGTCTGTTTATGGAACTGGATGATCTCGCTGATATCGGCATCGGTCACGCCATCGCCGTAGGTGAAGCAGAATGCCTCGTTACCGACGTACTGCTGGATCATTTTGAGTCGCCCGGCGGTACCGGTATTGAGGCCGGTATCGATCAGGGTAACGGTCCACGGCTCGGGAGGCGCGTTAAGGGTCTCGACGCGTTGATGGGCCAGATCGACGCGCAGGTCGCAGGCATGCCAGACGAACTCGGCGAAGTACTGCTTGATCATATGCCCCTTGTACCCGCAGCAGATGATGAAGTCACGGATCCCGTAGTGGGAGTAGATCTTCATGATATGCCAAAGAATGGGGTAGCTTCCGATTTCGACCATCGGTTTCGGGCGGACGGTGGTCTCTTCGCTGAGGCGTGAGCCGTAGCCGCCGGCCAAAATGACTGCTTTCATACTGGAATCCGTCCTCTCCGAGGCTGATGTCAACCGGACCTGGTCGCGGCCGATGCGCTTGCGGTCGGCCCGTTCCGGGGTGTTCGGTGTGGGCCGGAAGCACAATGCAAAGGAGATGGTAACAGACCGCGCCGTGGAATTCCAGCCATCCAGGATGGGAAAGCGGTGCGGGCTCGGTATCGAAACCGAAATCGAAATCGGGGCTTGCCGTGGAGGTTTGATTGAAAGGCGCGAATCCCATAGCCAGAGGCCGTCCGAAAAGGTCTTCGGATCCGGATGAGGAGGACTCGCGCAGAGGCGCAGAGGCGCAGAGGTGTATTGGGAGGGGGGGGAAGGGACTTACATCGGAGCCATTTTCAACAACTGACTT
>CALLYA010000105.1 GCA_937875495.1 uncultured Verrucomicrobiota bacterium | reverse complement strand
GCTGCGGCTGGCCAGGCGCCATGACCTCAGGCCGGAGTACCCTCAGACGCGATTCCGCCCGGGACATCTCCTCACGGGCGACTTCCACCTTACCGATGGCGCCGTTGAGCCGCTCCTCCAACTCGCTGTTCGCCCAGCTCTCCTCCTGGATCGATTCCAATTCGTTCAGGATCGTCTCAAACCGGGTCTGCGTGGTGAGAAGCTCCTTGGAGAGCTCCTCAATCTGTTGCAATTCCTTGGAGATCACCCCCAACTGTCGCTTCAATCCCGCAGTCGCAGTATCCTTGGAACGTTCGTACTCCTCCTGCTTGCGCCGTAGCGACTCCAATTGCTTCCGCTCCCGCTCGATCCGCTCCATCTCATCCTTGAGCTGATCCAGCCTGGCCTTCTTCTCGTCGTGCTGCTGGTTCAATTCCCCCCGGCCTGAGGCACCGGACGGGGCCGTCGCGGCGGGTGCCTTGGGCGGCTCCGGGGTGTCCGCATAAAAATTTAATCCCCCCATGTCATTCGGCGTGTCCGGCAGGTCCTCCCCCGTGGGAAGCTCCTCCTCGAACGCCGCCTCCAAACCCTCCCCGGGGGTCTCCAACTCCTCGTAACCATCCTCTTCAACCGCAGAGAAATCACGCTCGCCAGGATCCGCAAACTCGTCCGCCACAAAGAAGGAACCCTCCGGTTCCTCCTCGTCCATCCAATCCTCCCAGTCCTCCGCGAGGTCGTCCCGGTTCGGAGTGGAAAGCACCTCCTGGAGCCCGGGCAAATCCGCTTGCACGTCGTCACCCGTCGCACCCAAGGGATTCATCGCGGATTCACCCTCCAAATCTTCGGTCGGGGTTCCCTCCTCCGCCTCATCCCTGCGAGGCCAAAGCTTTCGCCGGCGCTGCTCCTGCTCCTGGAGATGGCGTTCTCTCGCACGCGCCGCCTTCTCGCGCGCCGCCTGAAGATCATCTTCTTGCATATCCATCAATCCTTCCTCCTGGACGGACCACACCAAAACAATCGATTGCACCCCATTGCCCCAGGGCCCATCCGCGCCCTTGAGGACCAACAATCGATCGCCCCGGACACATGTGGCAGACACGATTCCCCAAGGTGTTTGGAGAGACCATAAACCGAGTTTTTACCAAGATCACGCCCAATCCGTCAAATGAAAGCATCTCCTTCTGGGCGAACCATCGTTCTGGTCAACCGGAAAAGATGGCTCCGTCCATCGCACCCGCACTCCACCACACCAGAGCCGCTGCCGGCCGGCTCCACTTCACGACTCCAATCGGACCAACCTCCCGCGCGCCAGCCGCATGGGCAACCAGCCGACCAACCAACTCGATCCGCCTACCCACAACAACAGCAACAGCCCCGTCCAAGGATCCGCGGCGACCCCGCCCCGACGTAAGATGCGGAACATCCCGTAGCCCTCCACAGCACCGACCCCAATCACATAAACCATGCTCGCCACCAGGCAAAAGGTCCCGCCGAAACCGCTCACCAGCCGGGCCGGGTCTTCATCCTCCCCTCGAAAATGCCCAGCAGACCCCATCGTCGGATGCAAAACCCCAAGCCCCACCGCCAATCCGGTCAGCGCATAGCTCATCACCACACCGGTCGCCGTCGTGGAGATGACCAGTCCCGTACCCGCCCCTAAGAAACGTGAAGAAAACCACATCAGTACAAAGGTGATCACCGCGCCGGCCGTCCCGCTCAACCAGAACTTCCCCCAGATCAACCGATCCAGAGGCACCGGCGCCAAGCCGAGGATCCAGATCCGCCGCCCCTCCAGCGCAAACTGCGGGAAGACAAACCGGGTCTGCATCGCAGCCAGAATCATTCCGACCGAGACCAGATTCAAATGGCCGACCAGACACGCCCAAAAGACTTGGTCCAGCTGGGTGCGGATGTGGCGCAGATTGAAGATGTAAAAGCCGAGCATTCCGAAAAAGAGCACCGCCTGGCTCCATTGCGCCGGATCACGCCAGAAGGTCACCACATCCTTCCACAAAAGCGATCGGATCCCGCGCCGTATGGGCAGTACCATCAGCAAGCCCCCCGCCCACCGGGCGAAATCCCATCGGCCAACCCTGCCTCTGGGCCTCGCCGACCGACAGCCCTGAACATCGAGCCAAATGCGGCGGTATCCCCACTCCGCCGACCACCAGAGCAGGTTCTCCAGGGCCAAGAGCGTCACGACCAACAGGCCCACGTAAAAGAAGGCCTTCGAGGCGAGACCCTCCCCCATCCCGAGCACCGCACGTCCTGCCCAGGTGCTCGGCAACCAGGGCTGGTGAAACACCTCCGTCTGCCGGAGGAGATAGTCGACCAGCGGCAATAAGGACCCGGTCGTCCACCGATCCGCATCCCGAGGACGGGTCCGCGCCACGATCAGGATCACCCCCATCACGGCGATCGTCGCCAAGCATCGCCGAAACCAAGGCGATTGCAGCGGCCGTGCCAACAAGAGCCCAAGCAGACAGCCAACCTGGGTCATCAGCAGCAGAAACGGCAACATCATCAGCAGACTCAGTGGAAAGACCCACCAGGCCAGGGAGTTCACCCGTCCGTATGTGAATAGCAACGGTGCGACCAAAAAGAGCGAAGCCCAGGCCGCTACTATCCCCGTCTCCCAACACTTCCACCGGAAGAGGCGCGCACTCTCCAACGGCAGCGTCTGTATCCAGGCCGTCTCCCTGGTTCGAAACGCGGCCGTGGAGAACAACAGCAGGCTGCTCAGAACCAGCATCCCCCCCAGGAAGGCAAACAACATGAAGAACATGCGATCAATCAGGACCGACCCGATTCCAAGAAAGTGATCCGCGAATCGGATCGCCTTCTGGAAGATCCAGCCCGTAAAGACCAAATAGGCCGCCAGGAACCCCCCAATCACCACGACCGACAGCTTGCTCGCACGATGTAAACTACCGAGGGCATGCGCCCACAGAACGAATTTGAGCCGCAGCAGCTGCCACTCCTGTCTCCAAGGCAACGGCCGCCCACCCGCAGGTACCGGTCTCGGCCCCCAACCCGCCGGCAGCCCCGTCCCTGAAGCCCCCTGCCGAGGAATACCGCTTTCCTCCCGCCGTTCCCCATCCGGCGCGCCCTGGTTGGGAGCCCCCACCATCACTCCACCAATCCTCGCTCGGATGGTCCCTCCTCGGTCATGCGTAGAAACACATCCTCCAAGGCCCCACCCAAACCCGCGACCGCCGGGATCTCGCGCGGACTCAACTCGGCAATCAGTTTGCCGCGGTGAAGGATCCCCACTCGATCCGCCACCTCCTCGGCCACCGCGAGCTGATGGGTCGAAAGCAGGATCGCCGTCCCAGCCCCGGCAACCTTGCGCATGGTGTCCTTTAACACCTTGGCATAATGCGGATCCAGCCCCACCATCGGCTCGTCCAGGATCCAGGCGAGCGGACGGTGCAGCAACGCCCCCACCACAACCACACGCTGACGGGTGCCGTGGGATAAATTCTCCATCAACACGTTCATATACGGCTCGAGCCCGAAAAGCGGACCCCATAGAGCCTCGTCCACGGCCGCCTCCGTACGATCCAATTCGTACAGCTCAACGAGGAAGCGAAAAAACTCCTTGGGTGTGAGCTTGTCATACAAAAAAGGGACATCGGGAACATAGGCCAACGCCCGTTTCGCGGCCAGCGGATCACGCGCCATGTCCACCCCCGCAATCTCCAACCGGCCGGCGTCCGGTCGCAGCAGCCCCACACACAGCTTGATCGCCGTCGTCTTGCCCGCTGCGTTCGGTCCCAACAACGCATATATCCGCCCGGGCTCGACCTTCAGATCGATCCCATCCACCGCACGGACCGCACCAAACCATTTCTTCAACCCCTGCGCCCTGATCATTCTGCATCCCCTCCCAGACGCGCCTTTTCCGCGGTCGTCGCATAGCTGACCAAACCCGCGTTCTCCACACGCAATCCCAACGCCGTGGTGATGCGCAGGATCTCGCCGGAGCGTCCGATCCAGACACGGACCAGTGGGTTGGTCGCATTCGGCGACTCCACCAGGAGCATGTACCCAGGCACCGAAGCCCCCGCGAGCTCGACCGCTCCCTCAGCTCCGCGAAGGACATACCCGCCATCCACAGGCAACCGCCCGAAAATCGCGGCGAGCCCGTCGAGCCTCATGCCAGGGAACATCGGACCCAACAGACCCATCCCCTCGCTCAATTGGGGTTCCGCCCGGCCCGCCTCCTGATCGCCCACCCCCCAGGCGGTCTCCACCCGCTCCGCACCAGCGGAGTAAGTCCCCCTCCACCAGACGTCCTCAGCCTGTATCAATCCGTGAATCGAGGACGGTTTGCGATCGGCATCGAGGACCATCGAGAGCTCTACACGGACCGCCTCCTCGGCCAATCCCAATACAGTCTCGTGCAGGACAAACGTCAGACGCGCACGCATCGGCCCCATGCCTCCCGCCCCGGACGTCCCAACCTCGCGCTGGGGGCGGACCGCCCAAGTGCCTTGGCCGATCTGCTCGTCGCGATAATAGATCAGCAGACGGTTGGCCTCCGGACAACGTAAAACCTTCTCAAGCAACAGCCGCGGCGGCACCGTGTAGGCAAGCCCTCGCTCAGGATTGTGGATACCACGGGAAAAGGAGAGGAGGTAGACAACAAAAACAGCCCATACCCCCATCGTCCAGATCACCCGCAAAAGCGTGGGCAGCAGGAAGCGAAACCCACACCTACCGCGGTGCTCGCAAATGTTGCTTTTGGGGCCCACAGCCACATTACGGGATCCTGATCTCCACACCGACCTTCATGGAGCGTTCGCTCGGGATCTTCTCCGGATTGGCCTGCATGATCTCACGCCAGCGACTCGGGTCGTTGTAGACCTTTCCAGCGATCTTCTGCAGGGTGTCTCCCTGCCGAATCACATAGGTCCTCGTCGTGCCCCCCCCTTGCTGAATCGGGGGCTCAACGGGCGGGTTCGAGAGCGAACCAGTGACCTGCCCCGTTCCCCCTCCGCCGCGCAACGCCACAGCCAACTGCTCCTCCAGTTGCCCAACTTGACGCATCAATTGCTCGTTCTGCTGGCGGAGATCACCAACCTCCTTGAGGAAGATGTCCTGCGCGAAATCGGGGTCCGGTACCATCTTGTTCAACAGCTCCGTCTTGATCAGACGATCGACCAGTTGAGCTCGCTCATCCTCCGCCGAAGCCTGATCCTTGAAACACTGCAAATGGTACATCGCACGAATGGAATCCCGGTAATCCGGGTTCGAATAGATCTGACCCAACAAATAGTGCGCCTCCGCATGATCCGGCCGACGGATCAGGAGCTTCTTCAGAAAGACCTCCGCATTGCGGTAGTCCTCCTGATTGTAAGCCGCCTCCGCTTTTCGCAGCAGCGGATGCCCTTCGTCCTGAGGCGTACACCCGGCCAAGATCAGCACCCCCGAAAGGACGCCCCCCCAAATCCAATTCCTGATGTTCCTGCTGCTCACCACAGTCCCCTCCTCGGCTGATCCATCGACGACCACCAACCCGCCCTCCCCCGTCGCGGCCCAGGCCCCGTCGTTGCCCCGCAACCTGCGCTGAATCCCCTTGTACCACCGTCACTCACGGAATCCAAGGAAAGAGCTGGGCGATTCCAGAATTCGGCAATAAAAAAAGCGTCCTGCGAACAGGACGCTGATTTTGGTGGAGGATACCGGGATCGAACCGGTGACCTTTTGACTGCCAGTCAAACGCTCTCCCAGCTGAGCTAATCCCCCAAATGCTGAACTCCACTCCGCAGAGCGAAGAATGAGGCATAGTCCGTCAAACGCACCCACTTTCACCTGAACCCATAAAGCTGTCAAGCAATGGGGGAAAATTACGGCGGCGCCTCCAGCCAAATCGAAATCGATGGAATTGCTAAACCAATGCAACCGCGATAGACATCGACTTCCAAACTCAGTCTACAAGGTCCACAGCGGTACCTGGTTTCTCATGTCCGAATCCTATCACGCGTCCCTTCGATCCCGATTCCGATACCGACCCCGACCCCGATCTTGCTTCGCTATCGACCTCTTCGGACGACCTCTAGCTCGGCCCAGAAACGTACACGTACACAGCAAAGCGGTACACGTTCACGTACACGTTCATGCGGCGAGTACGAGTACGTGTACGAGGAGTTGCCGATCAGGCAGATCATGGTCGAAATCGAAATCGAAATCGGAATCGAAATCGGAATCGATTCCTGTTCTGGTTGGCGCCTTGCCCTCATGGGCCTCCCAAACTTCGCTGCCAAGTGGTGTCAGCACCGCCACAGTGTCCACAGTGTCCACAAAGTCCACCCACACCAGACCTCCAACCCTCGTCTACCCCCCTGGCGGCAGGCCGGAAAAGAAAAGGATGCCCGTCGGCCAAATCGGGACTATTCTGAACGATGATGGGGAATCCCCCACTCGGATCGCTGCCAGATCCAGGCAAGCGTCGCAATTCTAACGAGGCAAGAACCATGAATACGCCGATCCCGCAGAGACCCGGACCAGCCCTCTCCGCACGAATCCTTCTGCTGCTGCCACTCCTCTTCGTGTCGATCGCCGCGCATGCCGCCTACGCGGCGGATTTGAATGAGACCACCACGGATCCTGCTACCACCCAGCCCGAGGCCTCCCAGCGTGCCCAAGGGGATGCACCGGTCCTAGTCATTCCTGTCCAAGGCCCCATCGAAAAGGCACTCGTTTACGTCCTCCGCCGCGGCGTTAAAGAGGCGGAACAAATGAAGGCAAGCGCCATCATCCTGGATATGGACACCCCCGGCGGCGCGGTGAATGCCACCGAAGAGATCATTCAAATCCTCCTGCGCACGGAAATCCCAACCTATACCTACGTGAATCCCAACGCGTACTCAGCCGGCGCACTCATTGCCTTCGCCACCGAACATATCTATATGGCCCCCGGCAGCCGTATCGGTGCCGCCCGCCCCGTTCTGATGAGTCCCGGCTCGGGCGGCGGGAGCGCCCCCGACGAGGGCTATCAGGAGAAAATCGATTCCGCCCTCGCCGCCATGGCACGCAGCATCGCACAACAGCGCGGACATAACCCCGAGGTCGCCGATGCTATGGTCGACATCGACAAGGAACTGATCGTCAATGGAAAGCACTTGTCCGAAAAAGGCAAGATCCTCACCCTCACCCATATAGAGGCCACCCAAATCGATGAATCCACCGGCCGCCCCCTGCTCGCCGCCGGGGTCGCCGCCGACCTGCCGGCACTGATCGAACAACTCGGACTCGGTGAATCCCCACGAAAAACCTTGGAAGTCACCGGGGCCGAACAGATCGCCCGGTGGATCGCCCTCCTCTCTCCACTCCTGCTTGGGGCGGGGCTCCTCGGCATCTATCTGGAGTTCAAAACCCCGGGATTCGGTCTCTTCGGCGCCCTCGGAATCCTGTGCCTGCTCGCCTTCTTCTTCGGTCATATGATCGCCGGCCTCGCAGGCATGGAGGACCTCGTCATCTTCTTCCTCGGCTGTCTCCTGCTCGGCATTGAACTTCTCGTGCTCCCCGGCTTCGGCATCGCTGGGTTTGCAGGACTGCTCCTACTCCTGTTTTCACTACTCTCCGCAATGCTGGAATCCCTTCCCGGCCAAGGCATGCTGCCCCCGATCGAGTTCTGGGGACAACCCATGTTCAACCTCACGACCGGTATCCTCCTCGCCATCGCAGCCAGCTTCGCCCTCCTTCAATTCCTGCCCGAAGCAGGTCCCTTCAAACTCCTCGTTCTGAAAAGCGCCGAATCCTCAGACGAGGGCTACCTCTCCACCCGAAGCGAGATTTACCCACGTCCCGGTGCGCGTGGCCTCTCGACAACCCCACTGCGACCCGTCGGTAAGGCGCGGTTTGACCATCGCCTTGTCGATGTCTCCTCCCAAGGCGAAATGATCCAGGCCGGAACCGATGTCGTCGTCGTCAAAGTCGAAGGGAATCAGGTCTATGTCGTTCGTGCCTGAGTCCTACCACATCACACTCGAGCCTCAACCGACGGATTCCTTCCTCGCCTGGGTCTGCTGGATCCATTCGCTCTCCGGCTGGCTCATGCTCCCCATTGCTCCGATCTTCGCCGTGCCCGGGCTCCTCTTCGGACTCTTCGCCCTGCACCGGCTGGAGCGGCATCCCGAAAAAGGCGGAAAAGACATGGTCCGTATCGGCCTCACCAGCCTCCTCCTCCAACTCGTGCTCTGGTTCACGATCCTCCTGCTCGCTATCGCCCTGATGCCCCAAAGAATCCTCGTCCGCCACATTCTCCTGCCCCTTTAGTGTTGGGGCGATGACAGTGTTGTGGATATTTGCATGCGTATACTCCACGCCGAATCACGCGAACCTTCGATCCCGATTCCGATACCGACCCCGACCCCGATTTCCCGCGTTCTGCTCGTACACGTACACGTACACGTACCCCTGTTCGCGAAATCCAAGGCGACCCCGCCATGATCTCCCGCCATTCCCATCCTCGTGTACGAGAACGTGTACCGCTTCGCTGGGTACGCGTACGTTTCCGGGCCCAACCCGGGATTGGGTTCCCCGGGCTGTGCCCTGAAGAGGGGCTTACTACCCACTGGCGATTTGGCGGCAGAGGAACGATAGGG
>CALLYA010000104.1 GCA_937875495.1 uncultured Verrucomicrobiota bacterium | reverse complement strand
AGGATCGAGGCGCCCGACCCCATCAGCCCACCCAGGCCCAGGATCTCACCCGCGCGCACCTCAAACGAGACGTCGTCCACCCACTTCCGATCGGTGACCGGATCCCGCACCGTCCAGCCTTCCACGCGCAATACCGTGTCGCCCACACCCGCCTGACGCTCCGGGAAAAACTGATCCACCTTCCGCCCCACCATCCACTCGATCATCCGCCCAGGCGGCAGCCCCGCCGCCGGCGCCGATCCGATCCAGCGGCCATCGCGCAAAACCGTGATGCGATCGGCCAGCCGGTAAATCTCATCCATCTTATGGCTGATATAGACGATCCCCACTCCCTTGCCCTTCAATCGCGCAATCGTCTCGAACAGCCGCCGCGCATCCTGGTCGGACAGCGCACTCGTCGGCTCGTCCATCACCAGGACCGACGCCTCCCAACTCAGGGCCTTTGCGATCTCGACCAGCTGCTGCAGCCCGATGCTCAGCGTCTCCACCGCCGCCCAGACGTCGTCCAGGACGAGGTCCAGCTCGCCGAGCCAACGCAACGCCTCACGCTCCATCCTGCGGTAGTCAATGCTCCCCCAGGCCGTCCGCGGCTGCCGCCCCAAGAGCAGGTTCTCTGCCACCGACATCGTCGGCACCAGGCTCAGCTCCTGATGAATGATCGCGATCCCCGCCTGCGCTGCCGCACGCGGCGAAGTGAAGTTCTGCGCCTTCCCATGCAGCAGGACCGCACCGCCCTCAGCCCGGTACACCCCTCCCAGAATCTTCATCAGGGTGCTCTTGCCGGCACCGTTCTCACCCACCAGGGCGTGGACCTCCCCAGATTCCAAACTGAAATGGACCCCGTCCAGGACCCGGACCCCCGCGAATTCCTTCACGATATCCCGCATCTCCAGCAGGACGGACCCGTTTTTCTCTTCCACGGCGGGGGTGCCCACGACGGTTGCCCCATGCTTCTGCTCCATGATCTCAGCTCCAGAAGGACTTGTTAAAACATGTAAAGAAAATGATACTACCAGGGGTGAACGCTTCGAGGCAACCCTTCCTCCTGCGCAAGAATAACGTCCGGATCTGACCATGCGACTGCACTATACGACGCTCACAAACAACCGCGGTGATGCCCTCATTCTCTCCATCGGCCTGCTCCTCCTGGCGATCATGATTGCGGTCGGGGCGCTGCTCTGGCTCCAGACCCCGTTCGGCCTCCCCGGCGATGATCCAGCAAGGACCGCCCGTGCCAACCCGCCGGCCCAGACCTCCGGCGAAGCAGCGGCCATGGAGACCGCGCAGTCCGCATCCGGTCCCGGCTGGGTCATGCTCGACCCCACCGCCCCGCCGCAGCCGAGCCAGGCCACCGAGCCGGCTTCCATACCTGCTGAACCGATCACACCCGCTCCTCAAACAAATGCCGTGGATGTCATCGAGCCTGACACAGCGGACCCGATCGACCTGCAGGCCGCGCTCCCGGCCGAATCGGTCACACAATCCCAGGCAACACCCCAAACGCCGATCGGCAGCATGGCCACACTGCCGCCGACTCAATTGGTCGAGATGGCCAAGGCCGCCATCAAGGAGGCCGATCATATGCGGGCCAAGCGCTATCTCAGCGCCGCCCGTGAACAGGCGCCCGACGATCCCACCGTCGCGGCTTACCTCGGAATCACCCACACCGCCCTGCAAGAGTTCGACGAGGCGATCCCTCCGCTGCAGCTCGCGATCGATCACGACGTCATGGTCGATATGTGCAGCGTTTGCCTGGTGCAAATCCATCGGACCCGACGCGAATTCAAAGAGGCACACCAGATCCTCTCCCGCCTGATCGCACGCAATCCACTCACCCCCGATCTCTATCGCGATATCGCCATGCTGGAGGCGCAAATGGAGGATCTGCCGGCCGCGATCCTGAATATCCGCTCTTACCTGCGCCTCGTTCCCGATGATTTGGTCGCGCGCCGCACCCTCGCCGATTGGCTCCTGTTCAGCGGCCGGAACGAGGAGTCCATCGCTGAGTGGGAGCGCCTGACCGCCGACATCCCGGCCTCACACCAGGGTCAGATCCCCTTCAGCACGGTCCTGATCCAGGCAGGCAACCACGAGCGCGCCCGCGACCTGCTCCGACAGGTGGCACGGGCGAATCCCGACGCGCCCGTCCAGCTGTATCGCAACCTGAGCGCCGCCAACCTCAGGCTCGGTGCTTATCAGGAGGCCATTGACGTCCTCCGCGTGGGCTTGAGCAAGTACCCCAAGGATTTCGTGCTCCGCTTCAACATCACCTGCGCATTCAGTATGTCCGACATGCTGCCGCAAGCGCTCGATATGCTCCGCCAACTCCACGCCGACGCACCGGACACCCTTGGCGCCTACCTCGACGATCCCGATCTCGCCGCCCTCCACGCCGATCCCTCGGCCGCCGCATGGATCGCTGAGGTCAAAGCCGCAGCGGCCGCGACCGACCAATAAAACGCTCTCTCACCCACCCAGCCGCTACCGGGGTCAACGGTTCAAACGCCAGGCCAATCGGATGCAGACCGCAGGCAATAGGGTCCGCTGTAAAAGCGGAAAGACCGCGAGCCCACCCAGCGGCGTACGGAACGATGGCGCCACCCCACGATAGCCCCAAGCACCGGCGTGGATCACGCCGAACCACTCCACCGCCAGCGCCAAGACAAACAACAGCGCCACACAACCGCTCCAGACCCGTAGGTCCCAGCGCCGCCCCCATTCCCAGCCCTGGCCCATCAACAGCGCAATCGCGCAGTAGACCAGCACCACCGTCACCGTCTCCAAAAGCCCAGCAGCGAGCAACACCTGCCGAAAGGCACGCAGCGTCAGGCCGGGCGGCGCCAGCCACGGCCAGGGGATCGAACGCCCCGGCCGCATCCACGCCAGCTGGAGCGCCCAACAGGTCACAGAGAGACTGAACTGCAGCCCGCTCAGCCACGCGAAATAGCGGAGCCGACGCCGGATCGGGTCCCACCTCGATGGAGCGGTTTTTTTTCGAGTTGCCATGAAACCAACCTAATCGCCACCAAACCAAATTTCACGGCCCTCACGCGCCGAGCGATCAATGGCGTCCTGTTTGCCAGCTGTTTCTTACACAAACCATGCTTGCCGGCTTGCATCATCGCAATGGCTTCAGCCGCACGTAGATCGTTCGGGAGCGCAATCGACACCGCATCGATATCCGAACATCATAAGAAACTCTCGACCCCACACGAGTCCCGTATGCGCAGCTCCCCCGGAAGCAGATTCGCGCGTATGGGGTAGTCCGGCCGCTCCAACAGCTTGAGCGCCGTATGCATCGCCGCCTGCCCCAGTGCCTCCCACGGCACGTGTACCGTCGACAGCCCTCCGCGCCCCACCCCCATCCAAGGCACTTCGTCGCCATACCCCATCACCGCCACCTGCTGCGGCACCGCAAACCCATGCTTGACCACCCGGTCGATCGCCTCCAACGCCCAGTAATCGCCCGCGACAAAGAGCGCCGTCGGCGGCGGGTCGAGCTCAAACAGGAGATCCACCGCCTCCGGCACGTCCTCAATGCGGGAGACCGGGATCACCAGGTCCATGTCGACCTCGACCCCGGCCGATTCCAGCGCGCTTCGGTAGCCATGGATCAGTTGGGTCGACTCGCCCAGGCGGGGCGGACCGCTCACGTGCGCGATCCTGCGATGCCCCTTTTGGAGCAGGTGCCGGATCGCCAACTGCGCCCCCTGCTCGTGGTCAATGCCAATTCGGTGCACCTTCGAAAACGCCTCGGGTACCGCACCGATCACGACAAAAGGGATGCCCTCCTCCCGCAGCGGTTCCAAAACCGCCCCCCAATCCATTCCTTCCATCACCTGCAAGACCACCACGTCGGGGCGGTGAGAAGCCACCTCCACCACCACGTCGGTCAGGTCGCCGGCCCCCGGTCCAGGCGTCGCAAGGAACATCAGATAGCCCTGCCGTGATGCCTCCATCGACGCGCCCTCTAAAACCTGGGCCACACCCGGTTGACCAAACGACGAGATCACCAGTCCCACCATCTGGGTCTGCTGCGTCAATAGCTGATACGCCAGGCGGTTCGGCCGGTAGTGATGCGCTTCGGCCGTCTCCAGGACCTGCTTCCGGATCTCCTCACTCACCCCCGGCGCTCCACGCAATACCTTCGATACCGTCACCTGCGAGATGCCCAAGAGCGCACCAATCTCTTTTTGCGTAATACTCATTTCCCGCCCACAATCGCCCGTTGATTTCGGTGGAATCCACCGGCACCCATTATAATAGGAGATGGCCCCTACCGGAATCCAGGAGAAGAGTTGGGTTTCCTGTGGAAATGTTCGATCTTGCCAACCGCACCTCCACTTGACACCCTGAAGGCCGCATCCAAATCCCTAACCACTCACCCGTGCCGCCATGAAATACGCCGTCTGCTCAGAGATCTTCGTCGAAGACGCACCGCCCCTCGCACAGTTGGTCCAAAGCCGGTTCTGGTCCGTTGAAAAGACCGCCGCCCTCGCAGCAGAACTCGGCTTCCAAGGACTCGAGATCGCTCCGTTCACCCTTGGCCCCGAACCACTCAAGCTCTCCGAAGGAAAACGAGATCAGGTCCGCAATAGCATTCAAGCGGCAGGACTCCAAACCGTCGGCCTCCACTGGCTGCTCTCGGGCACCCAAGGCCTGCACTTGACCAGTCCCGACCCCGAGGTCCGGCGGAAGACCGTCGCCTACGTCCAGGACCTGGTCGACCTCTGCGCGGACCTGGGCGGTGAACTCATGGTCTGGGGCAGTCCCGCACAGCGATCCCTTCTCCCCGGTGTCACCCGGCAACAGGCAGCCGACTACGCACTCGAAGTCTGGTCGGCCCTCCTGCCCCGATGCGAGGAGCGCAAGGTCACCCTCGCCATCGAACCACTCAGCCCGGCAGAGACCGATTTCCTCAATTCCGCCGCCGAAACAGTCGAATGCATTCAACGCCTGGACCATCCTCGGCTGCGGCTGCATCTGGACACCAAAGCGATGTCCTACGAAACAGCACCGGTCCACGAGACCGTGCGGGCGTTTCTGCCCTGGACCGCGCACTTCCACGCCAATGATCCCAACCTGAAAGGCCCGGGGGAAGGCGACCTGGACCACCATCCCATCGCGGCCGAGCTGCGCGCAGCAGACTACCAGGGCTGGGTCAGTGTCGAGGTCTTCGATTTCCAACCGGATCCCGAAACCATCGCGCGTAAGGCCATCCGCTATTTACGGGAAGTCTACCGATAGCCACCCACAGGAATCGCACCATGGAACCTCCAGTTCAGCTCGCCGTGCTGCTTTCCGGCTCCGGCAGAACCCTTCAAAACCTGATCGAGACCATCGATCAAGGCAGGCTCCGAGCCGTCATCCGCGTCGTCATCTCGAATTCCCCCACCGCCTACGGCCTCCAGCGCGCTGAAAAGGCAGGCATCCCCTGTCATGTGGTCGACCATCGCGATCGCAGTCATGGCTCCTTCAATCGCGAGGTCTTCAATGTCCTCGCCGGCTACAGCGTGGAACTGATCGTCCTCGCCGGATTCCTGCGCAAGATCGATATCCCAACCGAGTGGGAAGGGCGCATCCTGAATATCCATCCCGCACTCCTGCCGAAGTACGGCGGGAAAGGATTCTATGGGCACCGCGTGCACGCCGCAGTGATCGCCGCCGGCGAACCGGAATCCGGCTGCACCGTCCACCTTGTCGACGACCAGTACGATCACGGACCGATCCTGCTCCAAAAACGGGTCCCCGTCCTGCCCGCTGACACCCCGGACCTGCTGGCCGAACGCGTCTTCCAGGCCGAATGCGAGGCCTATCCCGAGGCGATCGCCCTCTGGGCCGCCCAACACCGGAACGCGTAGGGCAGACGCCGCCGCATCCGGAGAGCCTCCCGCAGAGGACGCGGTGGCGTTTCCGACCTGGCCATGGGAGTGGGTTGCGGCAATGCCCTGATCCCAATCTTTTGGGGTTTATTTTTAAGTTGGGCCCAGAAACGTACACGTACACAGCGAAGCGGTACACGTTCCCGTACACGAGGATGGGAATGGAACGAGATCCCGAGAAGTTGGGAGAGCGTGTATGGGTGCGGGTACGGGGATCCATTGCCCGCTGCCCAAGGCGATCGCAGAATGCAGTTTCGACGGTTCCGCATTCCCTATCCCCCCTCCGCGCCCCTGCGCCTCTGCGCGAGTCCTCCCCCTCCCCATCCGGAGCGCCGCGCTCGGCCCGCCAACGGACTCACAGCCGGGAGACCTGAAATCCGCCGTCTACATGGAGTACCAGCCCCGGTGAATACGGAAACGCTCCGGTCACCGCCGCGACAACCGCCTTGCCGACGTCCTCCGGTGTGCCCCAACGCGCCTGCGGTAAGAGCCCCTGCTCGAAGATCAGTCGGTCGTACTTCTCGCGCACCGCGGCCGTCATGTCCGAGGCGATGATGCCGGGGCGCACCTCGTAGACCAGGAGCCCATGCGGCGCGAGCCGTACCGCAAACAGCTTGGTCATCATCGCAATACCCGCCTTGCTGATGCAATACTGACCGCGCTCCGGCGATGCCGTCTCGGCCGAGATCGATGAGATGTTCACAATGCCCCGAGGAAATTCGGTTTCCGGCTGCTGAAGCATCGCACGAGCCACACACTGCGATAGGAAATAGGGACCGCGTAGGTTGATCGCCAAGACCCGATCAAACTCCTCCGGTGTCGCTTCCATCAGGTCCTGCCGCTGCCTGGGCGCCACCCCCGCGTTGTTGATCAGCCAGTCGAGCCGGCCCCAACGCTCCATGACTTGATCGACGACCTGTTGGTGGCAAGCCAGGTCCGCCGTGTCCCCCTGGATCAACAGGCAATCAACGCCGGCCGCCCGCAAAGACTCCGCCGTCCGGTCCGCCGACGACCGATCCGACCGGTAGAGAATCGCCACGTCAAATCCCGCTTTTCCCAGGGCTAACGATATTCCCTGACCGATTCCACGGCCGCCACCAGTGACCAACGCGGTTCTGCGCCACTCAACCTGCTTCATGCTTGTCACGTGCCTCTCCTCTCCGCTGAAAAAAAAACGCCCACAGGTCGCACCTGCGGGCGTTTGGGTAGCATTCTCGCCCGGGCCGTCTCCAGGGATTCATCCACTATACGAATCCGGCCCAGGGATCAAAGGTGAATCCGCCGTCAACCGACGATCTCGTCGGTCATCTTGCGCCGGAAATCCTTGTACAAACCGAAGTGGTTGTAAAATCCACGCACACTGATCCCGAGCTTGTCGCAGACCTCCAACAGGGTCGGCCGACGCCCCAGCCCGTCACAGAGCTGATGATAGGTCTTCTCGGCCATCCCCAAATCGATTTCGAGGCGATGCACACGCTGGGTCCCACCCATCTCCTGGACAAAGCCGCTCCAGCTCCCGAAGCGCACCACATAAAGGGTGGGACTGTACTTGCCGTGCTCGTTCATCTCGTCGAAGGAGGGAGTGTGCCCCAGGCTCTTCTCCAAACGGCGGTACTCCGTGATCAGCTCCTGATCCTTGATCCGGCCACGCGGTGAACGGTGCCGTCGACGCGGCAGCGGCTGACCGTCACTCAGCTTGCGAACCAGGTCCTTGTAGGAACCTACATGCCGCAAAAGCGTCCGGCGACAAACGCCCAGTTTGTCCGCCAACTCAAACGAGACCGGCGGCCGCTCGAGTTCAGACTCCAACACGCGATAGGCCTTCTCGACCAGCTCCATCGAGAGCCCACTGCGTCCGTCGTTGGCCTCATCACCCATTTTCTCGCGGAACTCAGATATCGAGCCAAACACGAGGGCATAACTGGAAGAGGAGAACTTGCCCCAGCGGTTGATCTCGAGAGATGACGGCGGATGCCCCAACTCCTCCTTCAACCGTTCGTAGTCAACCACCAATTCCTCTTCGGTAACCTTTCGATGCTCGACTGCACGAGTAGCAACCCCGCCCATATCAGACACGAACGAGCCCCAGCTGCCAAAGGCACGTTGGACCTGTCCGAGACTGAACCCGGAGTAATTCTGCCACTCGGATGAATTCGGTGTTCGGTTGAGCTGCTCTGACATCTCCTGGAACTTAAGGGCCATCTGAGCTTTGCGCCCGACAAATTCCGTCTGGGTTTCCGTAGCCAGAACTGCTTGCTCTTCCGCTTCGAAGTGCTCTTGTTTCACGAACCCTGCCCCATCTATGTTAGTTTATGTGATAAAAGGAAAGGTCGCCCTTCCCTTCTGCTCTTCTCCATCCCAGACCCCCCTTCTAACACCCATGAACGAAGGAATGGCGTCCTGAGACGAGAAACCGCAATATAAGTGAAATTCAGATAAAATTATCTTAATGCGCTTTCCGAATATTTCAACCCGTTTTTCGCCTGACCCTTATCACTAGCGCCGGGACGGGCTGATATAAGAAGCCGCAATCCGTTCATGGATCGTAGCCTCCAAATTCAGCGCTGATGTTCAAATACCCCGCATTTTTTTCTCACCGCTGACCAAACAGACGCCGAATCACGCCTTCCATCGATTTCGATCCGACCGATCCGACCGATCCGACCGATCCGACCGATCCGACCGATCGGCCACCATTGCCTGGAGGCGA
>CALLYA010000103.1 GCA_937875495.1 uncultured Verrucomicrobiota bacterium | reverse complement strand
CGGAATCGATTCCTGTCCTGGTTGGCTCCTGGCCCTCACGGACCGCTCAAACTTCACTGCCGAGTGGGGTCAGCACCGCAACAACACGCTTGCGGCATCCGGTTTCTCATGTCCGAATTCCATTCGATACCGATAGCGACCCCGACCCCGATCTTGCTTCGCCATGGACCTTTCGGACGGGCTCGGGGCGGGTGGTCAATCCCGCAGGTGGCCTTTGCCGTAGGCGATCCATTTGTAAGTGGTGAGATGTTCCGCTGCGACGGGGCCACGGGCGTGAAGTTTGCCGGTGCTGATGCCGATGACCCCGCCGAGGCCGTAGGCCTCACCGCCGGACAGGCGCGTGGACGCGTTGACCAGGACACTGGCGGAGTCGACCTGCTGAACGAAATCCTGAGCGAGGGCGTTGGTGTTGGTCACGATTCCGTCGGTGTGGTGGGAGCCGTAGGCCTCGATATGCGCGACCGCCTCATGAAGGCCGTGGACCACTCGGATGGAAAGGGTTGCGTCGAGGTATTCGGTGGCCCAGTCCTCCTCGGTTGCAGGGAGCAAGGCTGGACAGATCGAGCGTGTGATCGGGCAACCGCGCAGTTCGACACGTTGTGCGCTGAGGGCGTGTACGATCGGGGGCAGTAAGCGCTTTGCGGAGCCGGCGTCGATCAGGAGGGTTTCGAGGGCGTTGCAGACCTCTGGCCGTTGGCATTTCGAGTTGACGGTGAGGGCAACGGCCATTGCTTCATCGGCATCCTCGGCGATGTAGAGGTGGCAGATCCCGTCGTAGTGGCGGATGATCGGAATTCTCGAATGGGTTTCGACCTCTTCGATCAAGCGGGGGCCGCCGCGGGGGACCAGGGCATCCACGAAGGTGTGCATGGCCAGGAATTGGCGGACCACCTTATGCCCCGGCTGGTCGAGCAGTTGAATGGAATCGGGAGGGAGGGGGGATGCCTCGAGGCCGGAGTGCAGCGCGGCCAAGATGGCGCGATTGGATTCGATGGCTTCGGAACCGCCCCGCAGGATGACGGCGTTTCCGCTGCGGATGCAAACCCCAGCGGCATCGGTGGTGACATTGGGGCGGGATTCATAGATCATGCCGATCACCCCGAGTGGAGTGGTGACCTGTTGGACATGCAGGCCTGAGGGCATGGTCTGATCCAGGCGCATCCGTCCGACCGGGTCGGACTGTTCGCTGATGGCCTGAAGTCGGCGCTCCATGCTATCGAGGCTGGCCTTGGTTAGGGTCAGCCGTTTGAGCAGGGGAGCGGCCATACCTTTGGCTTCCGCCCTCGCGACATCGATCTGATTGGCCTGGAGGATCGGTTTCCGCGCGGCCCGGAGGGCCTCCAGCATGCGCTGGATCGCCGTGTCGCGATCGACCGGGGTGGCCATTGCATTGGCCATGGCTGCGGCCCGTGCCTTTGTACCGAGTTGGATCAGCGCTTCTGGAATCGACGGATCGGTTCGATGTGGGGAAGTGGGGATCATAATTCGGCCGGAGAAGAGGATTCAGGTGCGGGCCCTAGAGGGGTGCGACGGCTTCGGAGTCGTCGGTCCGGTTTCACTAATGTCGCAGGTTCATTGTCCGCATCAAGTGGAAAGGTGTCGGCTGGAGCACGTCCGAAAAGGTAGCCACTTTTCCATCCGGACTTTCCCATCCGAAACCGGGAAGCCTCCCGAAGAGGGCGCGGTGGCGTTTGAGAGCCGGCCACGGGGGTGGGTAGAGTCCATGCTCCTGGCTGTTCCCAAAGGTCGATAGCGAAGCGAGATCGGTATCGGAAGGACGCGGGGTGGAATTCGGGCTCGAGGGACCGGGTGGCTCGACCGTATTGTTGCGGAGCTGAAAATGCTTGGAGGCGAGGTTTGAGCGGTCCATGAGCGCCAGGCGCCATACAGGGCGGGGATCAATACCGATTTCGATTTCGACCATGAATCGGACTGATCGCCAACCATTGCCTGCAGGCTACGCCTGAAGGAGCATCCCATTTTGGACGGGCCTGGCTACTTCCTTGGCCTGCAGGAAACGGATTCCCCTAACAGCATCGATCAGAGGCCTTGACCCTCAACAGCCCCATGGCCATGTCGAAAACTTCACCGCGTCCTCTGCGGGAGGCCCTCCGGATGGGAATGGAGAGGACCCCCGCGGAGATCGCAGCGGGGTGCGACTATGACCGAACCCGCCCCCGACCCGGAGGTTGCTTTTATGCACCTGCGGTCTGGAAAACAGGGTCAATAAAAAAGTATGGATTTTTGGTGATGGCTTGTTCAATCTGGGGCTATGCAAACCCTTGATCTATCCAAACTTCATTTCAAGGGGCGACTGCGGGACTCTCAGGAAGCGGCGATGGAGGTGATCCGGAAGCAGCTTGGTAAAGGGAGTAAACGATTACACATAGTGGCCCCGCCGGGTTCGGGCAAGACCGTCCTCGGGTTGTATGTATGGGCCGAAGTGATCCGACAACCCGCCTTAGTGATCAGCCCCAACTCCGCCATCCAGGCACAATGGGTGGCGCGGACCGATCTCTTCGACCTGGGCGATCTGGAATCGAGCATCAGCATGGATGCGAAGAACCCCGGACCGCTCACCTCGGTGACTTATCAAGCTCTGACTGTGCCTGCTCAGGATGTGCCGCATCTTGAAGAGCGGGCGCGCCAGCTTTGGGAGGAAAGGCTGGTGTCGGCGGAGCAGGCGGAAACAGTGGAAGAAGCGGCCGTGTGGATTGAGGATCTGCAGCAGTCGAATCCTCGATATTACGAAGAGCGTCTTTCCTACTACCTCAAACAAGCGCGCGACGAACAATCGATGGCCGGCGGTGCCTTGGAGACGCTGCATCAATCGGCGCGCGAGTCGATCGAACGCTGCAAGGAATATGGGGTCGGTTTGGTGATCCTGGATGAATGCCACCATCTGATGGGGCATTGGGGCCGGGTCTTGGCTGAGGCCCATCAGCTGTTCGAGGAGCCGGTGGTGTTGGGATTGACGGCGACACCGCCGGACTTGGTGGGGCATGCCCCGCAGGATATCGAACGTTACAAGTCGTTCTTCGGTCCGGTCGACTATGAGGTGCCGGTTCCGGCCTTGGTGAAGGAGGGCAATTTAGCCCCCTATCAAGATTTGGCCTATGTCGTTCGTCCGCAGGCGGCCGAGTTGGAGTTTATTGCCAAGGCGGACCGTGAATTCCAGGAGGTCTTGGAGGAGCTGGCCGACGCCCGTCCGGGCGAGGGCCGTGCCTCGAGCCTGCCCGACTGGCTGGTGGAGATCTTTTCCGAGTTACGGCTGCCGACTGGTGTGGTCAAGACTTGGAAGACGTTTCATCGGCGGGATCCCGACTTGGCGGACATGGGTCGGCTGTTTCTCTTGCGGCGTGGGGTGACCCTACCGAGCGGTGTGCCTGCCCCGGAAGTGGAGCTGATCGACTCGGATCCGCATGATATGGCGATCCTGATGCCGGTCTTGGACCGGTATGTGCGCCATGGGCTGATGCGTTCACCGAACGCGGAGGACCAGGAGTTGGCCAAGCGGGTGATTGCGCGCATGCGGATGCTGGGCGTTCAGATTACGGAGACGGGACCTCGGCCCTGCGCGTCGCCGGTCAGCCGCGTGTTGGCATATGCCAAGGGCAAGACCGAGGCGTTGGTCGAGATCCTGAAGGTGGAGCGGAAGTCATTGGGCGACAAGATTCGCGCAATTGTCGTTACGGACTATGAGAAGAGTTCGGTGACCGACGAGGCAGCCGGGCTCCTCGACCGTGAGGCGGGCGGAGCGGTCGCGGCCTTTCGTGCGCTGTTGCAGGACCCCGAGACGGACGCGCTCAACCCGATCCTGGTGACCGGTTCGACGGTGCTAGTGGACGACGATCTGGCGCCTGTTTTCCTGCAGAAGGCCATGGATTGGTTAGCGGAGAAGGGGCTGGACGTCGGACTGGAGCATCGGCAGGAAGAAGGGTTCCACATGGTGTTGGGCCAGGGGAAGGATTGGTGTCCCCGCACCTATGTGCGGATGGTGACCGAGCTCTTCCTAGAGGGTGTGACGCACTGTTTGGTGGGTACGCGTGGTCTGCTTGGCGAGGGTTGGGATGCCAATCGTGTGAACGTGCTGATCGACATGACGACGATCACGACCTCGATGTCGGTGAATCAATTGCGTGGACGTTCGCTGCGCCTGGATCCCGGGGACCCGAAGAAGGTGGCCAACAACTGGGACATCATCTGTGTGGCGGAGGAGTTCACCAAGGGTTTGGACGACTATCTCCGCTTCATCGCGCGGCATGCGGTCCTGTTTGGCGTGACCTCGGACGGAGGGGTGGAGAAGGGGGTTGGGCATGTACATCCCCTCTTCACGGAGATGCGGCCGGAGGGGATTCACGACGCACGTGAGGGGATCAACCAGGAGATGCTGGAGCGTGCGCAATCGCGGGATCGATGCCGTTCGCTCTGGCGGATCGGCGAACCGTACCGCGGTGAACCGGTGCATGCGCTGGAGGCCAAGATGGACCGCTCGTTTGCCAAGGGCTTCCCGCCCTTTGTGCAGCGGCGCGATCCTTGGAACGAGGAATCGCTCGGCTATGCGATTGGGCATGCGGTCCTGGACGCCATGCGTGAGCTGGGTATGGTCGATCCGGCGGGAAAGCTGGAGAAGGCCGAACGTACCGGCGGGTTCTTGCGGTATTTTCTGATGAACGCCAGTCCACAGGAGTCGGAGAGTTTCATCAAATCGCTGCACGAGGCGATGGCGCCGTATCGGCATCCACGCTATGTGATTCCAAGATCCATCGATCAGATGGAAGACACCTGGCTGTCCAAGTTGCTGCCTGAGGTCTTGGCGAAACTCGCACGCAAGCGACGGCGCGAGCAGGTGATGTTGCATGCGGTGCCGGGATCGCTATCGCGAAACAAGGAAGCAGCGCTGGTCTTTCAGAAGTACTGGAACGCGTATGTGAGCCCTGGAACGATCCAATTCGTGCAATACGGAGAGGCCGAGCAACTGGTCCAGGTCGCGCGCGATCAGGGCCTGGTCCCGCACGGGCAGATGCACCACAAGGAGGTCTTCTACTAATTGGAGGCTGTCCGAAAAGGCCATCGGGAATCAATCGAGCCTTTCCGGCTCCGGATGGGGAGGCCTCCCGCAGAGGGCGCAGAGGGGTATTGGGAGGGGGGGCAGCTGTTTTCTGCAGCTGCCTTGGCCTGCTGAAAACGGTACCTTTAAAATCCCCAAAAAGGTAGGGATCAGGGCATTGACTCTACTCACCCTCATGGCCTGGTCGAAAACGCCACCGCGCCTCTGCGCGAGAACCTCCGGCTCCGGATGGGGAGGTCACGTTCGGACAGCGGCAAGATAGGTTTCGATCTTTTCGGACGCCCGCCCGCTCTATGATTCGGCCTGGTTTGCATCGGGACGCGATTGTCTTGCGATCAGGCGCTGGACCTCCGCGAAGAGGGGAGAGGTGCGCAGCGCCTTGAGATCGGGGTCTTTCATCAGGAGCCGATAGTCGTGCCAACCGTTGCGAATGGCATGCTTCAGGGCCTGGACGGCCTCCTCGAGGTCGCCGGTCAGGGAGAAGCTGCATGCGAGGTTATAGTGCACGGAGGGGTCCTGCGGCAACTGATAGGCCAGCAGTCGATCGATGGCCAATCCTTCGTGGTACTTGCCGTGCTCGGTGTAGAGTTCGGCAAGTGCCTTGAGGACATTGAGGTCATTCGGCAGCTCCCTGCGGAGATCCTCAAAGAACTTCAGCTCGAACTGCCTCTGCTGAGCCGTCATACGGTGGAGCGGTCGGTCAGGCATGGCTCTGGGTGGTATCGAAGAAGAGGGTTCCCGTGGGCAGTTTCGGGTAAAAATCGGTACTCTTCTGCGGCATGCGCACGCCTGCGTCGGCGATCTCTTTGACGAATTGCGCAGGTGTGGGTGGGAGCAAGAAGAGGGCCTGGGCATGCCCGGTGCGGACCTCCTCCAGCGGCGGTTGAGGCTCGCGGGCATAGCGCAGGTGGGTCTGGCGTGCCATGGCCTCGGCATCGATGCCGAGGATGGGTTCGAGGATGGCCAGGTGCAGAATGGCGACAGCGGAAGCCTGCCAAAGGGCGGGCGCATCCTGGAAATAGGGTTTCAGGTCTGCATCCTCACGCAGTTGCAGGTGGTAGAGCCCCTCTTTCAGCGCGAGCCCGAGACTGCGGCAGCCGGGAACCAGGCTTTGGACGAGGGGATCGAGGCCCTGGGCCGGTGTGATCTCGAACAAGGCTCCGAGTTTTTCCAGCAGGGTGTTCGGCGAGAAGGCGGCGAGGCTGTGCACGACCCGGTGGGTCGGCAGGACGACCAGGCCGGGGTCTTGCATGGACACGAGCGAGGCCAGGACGTAGGCGGCGGGGTCGTCGGGGCCGGCTGCGCGTTCCTCTGCGAATGCGAGGGCGGTTTCGTAGCGATGGTGACCGTCGGCGATGTAGAGTCGTCGCTCGCGCATCGCATCGGAGATCGGCTTGGAAACGGTTCCAGGCAAACGGATCAGCTCGTGTTGGATCCCGGCACCGTGTTCGAAGGAGGCGAGGGGTTCGCCGGGCGTTTGCATGAGGGTGGCGACGTCACCTTCCGGATCGGGATAGAGCATGAAGATCTGACCGAAGTGCACACCGGAAGCGCGCAGCAGCGCAAGGCGGTCGATTTTGGGTCCGCGCAGGGTGCGCTCGTGCGGCATGATTTCGCCACGATCCCACGGCACGAGTTGAACTCGGCCCAGGATGGCGGTGCGGGTGGCCGAAGCGGATTGGCCGGGTATTTGGAACGTTTGGCGCAGGAGATAGAAGGCCTGTTCAGGGTCTTGCATGACAATCCCGCGGGCGACCCAGGAACGGAACTGTGCGGCCGCCTGTTCGTAAAGGGCAGCCGGCGCTTCCTGGTCTGGTGGTACATCGGCGGCCGGCAGCAGGACCTGGGTCACGTTGAACGGGGAGCTGGCGCGGTATGCCTGGAGCATCGCTCGAGTAATCTTATCATACGGCTCGCTCACGAGTGTTGCGAGGGGGCCGGCGGTGGTCTGCTGGTAGCGGGATGCTCGGAATGGGAGGAAAGTGGCCATCGATCAGTTCCTGTCTGGTGATGGAGATGGGATATGCAGGCTCATTCGTTGGCGAAGAGCGGGGTTCGCAATTGAATTCAGGGAAGGAAGCGCTGGTAAAAACCTGCGACTTGGATTTGGACTTACCTATCGTCGATAAGCATTGGAAAAATCAATCCCACCTCTTCCCAGCCCCCGTCCGAAAAGGTCAATAGCGAAGCAAGCTTGAGGTCGGGGTCGGGGTCGGTATCGAATGGGATTCAGGCATGAGAAACCGGGTGCCGCAACCGTATTGTTGCGGTGCCGACAAAACCCGGCAGTGAAGTTTGAGCGGTGAATGAGAGCCCAGGTGCCATACAGAACGAGTTTTCTCGATTCGCTCGATTCGCTCGATTCAGTCGATTCAGTCGATTCAGTCGATTCCGATCCCGATCCCGATCCCGATCCCGATTTGGATTTCGATTTCGATTTCGATTTCGATTTCGATTTCGATGCAGAGAATGATCTGACAACCTTGGCTCCTCCGACGCCTTGCAACGAAAATATTGGACCTTGCCCCTAGATCATGTATAGAAGAGCAATGTAAACCTCAGGATGTGGTATGCCATGAAGTGCCCTCAATGCGGATGCAACCAGGATCGCGTCATAGATTCCCGCTCAGCGAAGGACGGGGCTGCGATCCGTCGTCGCCGCGAATGTCTTGGCTGTGCCCATCGCTACACCACCTATGAGGAGATCCTCAAGGATGATCTGAGGGTGCTCAAGCAGGACGGTCGGTATGAGGAATTGGATCGTAGGAAACTGATGGCGGGTATGTTGAGGGCGTGTGAGAAACGCCCGGTGAGTCTCGGGCAGATCGAGCGACTGGCGGATCAAATCATTGCGCAATTGGAGCAGTCGTTTGAGCGGGAGGTACCGAGCACTCAGATCGGCAACATGGTCATGGAGCATTTGCGGGCGTTGGATCCGGTGGCATACGTCCGGTTTGCCTCGGTCTATCGGCAATTCAAGGATGTCGGGGAATTTCTTCGCGAGGTGGAGGATCTTGCCGCTCGAGAAGGGCGGAAGTCCGAGCCGCCGGAGCCGGACGATCCTGCTGAGGAGCCCCAATTGAGGAGGGGTACCAATGTCTGAGTCACCGCTCCCTGAGTATTTGCCATTCGATGCTTCCAAACCCGTTCCGCTTTGGTATCTCTGCCTGGTTCAAGCAGGGCGCGAGATCGGCATGGAGGCGTGGGAGATTTGTGCGATTGCAGAGGCCGGGCAGCTATCGGCCCTCGGTGACAAGGATGGGATTGAGGCCATTGATCGCTTGGGCACCACACTGCGTGGGCTTGGAAAGGCGAAATTGGCGCAGCGGTTGGAGCAGTCGTATTGTCAGAGAATCCTGCAACACTCACCAGCATCCTCCTCGGAAGACCTGGATTTGAGCAGTGACCTGACGATTGAGTTGGAGGATTGGGTTGCTGAGCTCCCCCGTGAAGGGGTGGACTTGTTTGCTCTTCAAAGACTGGGGGCTTTGGTTCGGATGGCCTTCCACAGGTTTGGTCTATTCCTGCAGGTGGCGGGTGCGCATCCAGATCAGGTGTGGTCTGCCTGGAAGTTGATTGGGCAGCCTGGCGCCCGGGTTCCTGTATTCGTGTACGGGTTTCAGAATGGTTGCTCCCGGCGCTGGGCGGGCAGGCGGGACAAGAGGCGGGTCGAACAGCAGCAGACGAGGCTGGAGCGAGAGGTTCACGAGTGCCTGGCGCAATTGATTCAACGCCATGCCGGAGCCTGTCTCAGCGAGGATTGCGCCCCGGCATTCTTCCCTGTTTTTTGTTCTGCCGGGGAGCCTGTCAAGACCCCGGCCCCCTGCTCAGACTGGGCTGGCGCCTAACCTTTTTTTTGAGATCGGTCGATGTTAGGAGTCTCAGGAGTTTTGACGCGTATGCTAGACACACTCAAGCAACATCATCTTCGTGCCCATGGAGTTCGTTCGTACACAAACCTATGGGCGGTGCTGGCGTTGGTATCGGTGACAGTGGGAATCTCAGCGGCACCCGCCGGGCTGGATTCTGTTGAATCCACTGCTCCGGCGATCCTGTTTCGAATCCATGTCGCGCATCCAGCCGATGCGGAACCGAGCCAGGGGGAGACCCGCAGTGTTGTCTATCGTGGGCAGCCGTGGCAGTTGGATGTCGCGCCCTCCATGGTTGTCTCCGCCACGGATGTGGAGAAGGCGCGTGCTGAGTATGGTCTGACCACGGTCCAGATTGCTTTTACGGTTGGCAAAGATACCTCTGAGGCCTTCACTGCCTTAACTGGTGAGCATGCCGGTGGGTATTTGGCCATGATGCACGGGGATTCGGTGGTGAGTGTGGCGAAGGTTCCGGGGGCGATCGCCTCACCGGTGCTTCAGACCATGGCGCTGTTGGAGGACGCGGAAGGATTATTGACCACGGTTCGCGATGCGGGCATTGCGCTGGCCGAGGAACGTCCCTTCGAGAAGGTCGCGGATCAGGGCGTATTAGAAGCGGCGAAGCTCCTGGAGCAGGGGGATCTTCAGGGGGCGATCAAGGCGTATCGAGGTTTGTTGGAATCCGTTTCGCCCGAGGATCCCCGCCATCTCAGCTATCAACTGGTCCTCGCCCGACTCTTGATGCAGGCAAGGGAGCTGGAACAGGCGAAAGATCAATTGGATCAGATCGTGGTCCTGCCGATCACCGCGGTCAATCGTGAGATGATCTTCTCGGCTTTCGTGATGTGTGTCGACATGATGGAGGGGCTCAACCAGTACCCCCTGCGCAACATCTATCTGAAGCAGGCCTTGACCCGGTTGGGCGAGCTTGAGGCGCAGGAGGGGGTTGAGCCCAAGGTTCGGGCCTGGGCACAGCTCTCCGCCGGTTTTCTGCACCTGCGATACATGGACCTCAAGCAGGTCGACGCGGTCTTGACCGATCAAAATCGGGAATCCGACCCAGATCTTTGGCACACCCTGGCGGCCTATCACAAGGAACTCCTCGGCGACGTAAACGCTGCCAAGGAGTTCTACCAGCAGTGGCTGGAGGCGCGCCCGGACCAGGCCGAGGCGATTCGAGTCCGACTGCATAACCTGGAGCTCGGTCGGCCGAACATCGCGCGGAGCCGGATGGCGCAGGCGATGGACCAGGCAGCCGCCGCGCAGGAGGCCAAGGACTCCGAAGATTCGGGACCCGAGGAAGAGGCGGGGAGCGCGGATTCGGTGACTGATTGAAGGCGGTCTGGCTCCGGATGGGGAGGACTCGCGCAGAGGCGCAGAGGCGCAGAGGGGGAAACGGAGAATTTGTTGCCCAGAGGGCACAGAGTTCACAGAGAGAGAATCTGCCTTTTGCCATCGACGAGAGGCCTCTCGCTAGAGGCCGTCCGAAAAGGTCTTCGGATCCGGATGGG
>CALLYA010000102.1 GCA_937875495.1 uncultured Verrucomicrobiota bacterium | reverse complement strand
TCGGGGTGGGTAGGTTCCATGCTCTGCAGCCTACTTTTTTTGGGGTTTTTTCAGTTGTACCGATTCCGTAGACCAAGGCAGTTGCTGAAAACGGCTCCGATGCAAGTCCCTTTTCCCCCCTCCCAATACACCTCCGCCCTCTGCGCCCTCTGCGGGATACCTCCCCATCCGGACCTGGAGACCTCTCGTTGTTGGCCGATGGGGTTTTCGGACGACATCTGCCTATGGGTTTGATTCCTGACCCGCGTCTGAACGCTCCAGCAGGCGGATTTGGCGTGGGGCGATAAGATTATCCGGTTCCGCCCTGATGGCCATTTGGTAGGCTTCCCTCGCTGCGGCCTTGTCGCCCTGGGCGCGGTGGATATGGCCGATACTGATGAGTGCTCTTGCCTGCTGGGCGGGGGTGGCATTGGGCAGGGCGGCGGTCCATTCCAGGAATCGGATTGCGGGCACATGGAAGGCGGGGTCGTGGTAGCGCGCCATCGTTGAAAATTGGAGTCCGGCTTCGATGTGGAACTGAGCATTGTTCCAGCAATAGAAACTTCCGATCTCCAGTACGTTGCGGGCACCCTCGGCTCCTCCGGCCCCGTAGGGCGCCTCTTCGGGCCGTTTCTTCCATGAGCACCATTGGGAATAGTACAGGAATGCCAGATTGGCATACTGGTCGGCCTGAAACGGGTCGAGCTCGAGGCTACGCTGGATCAGCTTGGTGATGTTCTGATAGCTGCCTGGCGGGTCGTCGTGATCCGGGGCGTGCCAGTAGAATTCCTGGCATTCGAACAGCAGTTCGATGTCTTGCACCTGGTCGAGTTCGCGCATCACCTGTTCGCATCGGGCCAGCTGATCTGGCCCCTCGGTCTCGGGTATGACGAGGTCGAGCGGGTTGGCATCGAACAGGATGAAGGTGGCGATTCCGAGATAGAGTTGGGGAAGGGCGCCAAGGTTCGGACGGATCGGTGTGGTTAATCGATGCATGCGTGATTGCGCCTTTGCTCGGGTGCGTTTTTTTGGGGGGGTGGAATGGAAACTGTAGGTGAACGGCGCATTTTCATCACGCCTTTTCCTATCGGCCTGGTTAGAGGCAGGAGCCGGGGAGCTGCCCGCAGCGGGCGCAGAGCGCACGGTGGCATACAGAACAGGGATCGATCCCGATCCCGATTTCGACACCGATTCCTACAATGATCCGACCGATCCGACCGATCCGACCGATTGGCAACCATTGCCTGGGGGAGGCCTGGAGGAGCGCGCCATTTCCGGCTGGCCTGGTTCGCGCCTCTTTGCCGCGGAGACGGGCGGTGAGCAGGTCTATCCTTTGGCGTCCAGGAGCGCATTGATCTCGGCCTGAATCCCGTCCTGGAAGCGTTCGAGCGAGAAAAGTTCTGCTTGGGCGCGGATTCGGTCTCGGTTCCAGGTCAGCCCTTCCGCCTGGGTCACCGCCTGTGCGAGAACTTTTC
>CALLYA010000101.1 GCA_937875495.1 uncultured Verrucomicrobiota bacterium | reverse complement strand
ATCAGGCTTCCGGCCGGGGCCCTCCCCGGCCGGAACCCCCGCAAGGCCGGAATTGCCTTCGCTTGGCCAACATGCCTTAATCCTGGATGAGCTTGTCCACGAACGGGCACATCGCTTGCCTCGCATACCAATCGCAAAACCATGGAACCAAACCGATGAAACAGACTACCCGATTGCTCGCGCCGATGATCCTGTCGACACTGTTCGCCCTGCCGCTGCATGCCGCCGATTGGCAGCTGGTGTGGTCCGACGAGTTCGACCGACCCGGCCTCGCCAACCCCGAAAAGTGGAACTACGAAGAGGGATTCATCCGCAATAGAGAGGCGCAGTACTATACCAAGGCACGCCTGGAAAACGCGGAAGTGGAGGATGGCCGCCTGGTGATTCAAGCGATCAAGGAAGACTTCAAGACCGCGAAATACACCTCCGCCAGCCTGCATACATGGGGCAAGGCCGCATGGACCTATGGCAGGATCGAGGTGCGCGCCAAACTCCCCCAAGGGCGCGGGGTCTGGCCGGCAATCTGGACCCTGGGGACCAATCGGCGCGAGGTCGGCTGGCCCGCATGCGGCGAGATCGACATCATGGAGTTCGTCGGCTTCGACCCGAATACCGTCCATGTCAACGTCCACACCCGTGATCTCAACCACAACAAGGGCAACAACCGCGGCGCCAAGCACAAGGTCGAAAGGCCACCCTTCGAAGACTTTCACGTCTATGCCCTGGAGTGGTTTGAGGACCGCATGGAGTTCTACTTCGATGAGACCAAGATCTTCACATTCACGAAGGAACCGGGCGGCGAGGGCACCTGGCCCTTTGATAAACCGCAATACCTGATCCTGAACCTGGCCATCGGCGGTGCGTGGGGCGGACAACAAGGCATCGATGACACGATCTTCCCACAGCGGTACGAGATCGATTACGTTCGGGTCTACCAGGAAAACCCGAAGAAATCGGAGTAGTATACGCCCGATTCAATGCCGCCCCGGCGGGACCCCAACACGCCCGGGTCCGCCGCCCAAGCCGAGGCCCCAACACGACACCCGCCCTGAGCACCGACCGTGAACGACCAGCCGAGATCCAACGCCTCCTACGCCTTTGACCGCGACCGCTTGCACATCGTATTGGTGGAGCCGCGGATCCCGCAGAACACAGGCAATATTGCACGCCTCTGCGCGGCGAGCGGGGCGATCCTGCACCTGATCCATCCGCTCGGATTCCAGATCACCGATCGCCATCTGCGCCGCGCAGGAATCAATTGCTGGGATGCCGTCCGCATCTGCGAGTGGGACTCGATCGCGCCGCTGGAGGCGGGTGCCCTGGAACGTGGCGCCGGGTGGCACCTCTTTTCCACCCGTGGCGCGGTCCCCTACCACACAGTCGAATTCCGCCGGGGCGACTATCTCGTGCTCGGTCAGGAGACCGGCGGCCTCGATCAGCAATACATCGACCGGCATCCGGGTAGGACACTCCTCATCCCAATGCCCGGACAAGGCGTACGCAGCCTCAACCTCTCCACCTCCGCCGGAATCGTACTGTACGAGGCCATGCGCCAGACCGGCCTTTTGAACACACACACCCCGGCCGATGCTTAAAATTGGCAGGTGACCCGTTTGTCACCGATGGCAGGAACATAGGAGTAACCAAATGAAGACCAGGGCAGTCCTTTCCGTGCTGGGCGAAGACCGCGTCGGTATCGTGGCCGCCATCACCGCCGTGCTCGCCGATACCAGGACCAATATCGAAGATATCCGCCAGTCGATCCTCAGCGGCATGTTCTCCATGACCATGCTCGTCACCGTCGACGAAGACCATGTCACCTTCTCAGAAGTCCAGGATCACCTCGCGGAAGTCGGAAAGCTGATCGGCTGCCAAATCACGCTCCAGCGTGAAGACGTCTTCCGATACATGCACCGCGTCTGACCGCACCCCGCGTCCCCCGATCCAAGGGGCTGACCGCCTGTGGCTGTCCGAAAAGGTAGATGGCGAA
>CALLYA010000100.1 GCA_937875495.1 uncultured Verrucomicrobiota bacterium | reverse complement strand
TGCCTGAAGGAGCGCACGTTTTCGGACGGGTACCATAAGGAGATGAACACCGGGATTGGATATCAAATGATGTTCAGTCATGGTTACCCATCTCTTAACGAGGACGTGACCAATGGAAATCACGGAGCAGATGCCATCACGACAGGTAGGCGGGGATGCCCCGGGTGCCCAGGAAAACCGATGTTGGGAAGTTCGACAGGGGGAATCGGGACCGACCTGATGCCGGAGGTCGGACTAGGGAGCGCATGCGGATGAAGGCTGCGATACAGGTGGACAACTTATCGAAGGAGTACGTCGTTTCGGAGCGGAGCGGCGGACTGGCCGCGGCCGTTCGGGGATTGTTCCGGCGGGATCACCGGCGGATTCGCGCGGTGGATGCCTTACAATTTTCGGTGGCACCGGGAGAGATCGTCGGGTTTCTGGGTCCGAACGGTGCTGGCAAGACCACGACGTTGAAGATGCTCTCCGGTCTGTTGCACCCATCGGGTGGCGACGCGCGTGTGCTTGGGTTTCAGCCGTGGCGGCGGGAACGGGGATATCTGGGCCAAATGGCGTTGGTGATGGGGCAGCGCAATCAGTTGATCTGGGACATCCCCGCGATGGACACCTTTGAGTTGTTGCGTGCGATTTACCGTGTGCCGAAGGCCGAGTTCAAGGCCACGATCACGGAGTTGGACGAGCTATTGGAACTGGGTGCGCTCCTTGGCAAGCCGGTTCGCACGCTTTCGCTGGGCGAGCGGATGAAATGTGAGATTGCGGGGGCATTGATCCACAAGCCACGGGTTCTGTTCTTGGACGAACCGACGATCGGTCTGGACGTGACGATGCAGCGTCGGATCAGGACGTTCGTGCGGGATTACAACGCGGAACAGGGCGCGACGGTCTTGCTGACGAGTCATTACATGGCCGATGTGGAGGCGCTCTGTCGGCGGGTGATTGTGATTCATCATGGACGGCTGTTGTTTGACGGTGACCTTCGCAACCTGATCGACCGGTTTTCCTCGACCAAGACGATTTCGGTCAAGATGTCGGATCCGACGGAGGGCAACCGCGTACGATTCGAGGATTTCGCCCAGGTACTGGAGCGTGGGGAGGGCTGGGTTCGGTTGCGTGTGCGGAAGCAGGACACGGCCCAGGTCACGGCACGACTTCTGGCGGAGCTCTCGGTCCTTGACTTATCGGTAGAGGATCCGCCGATTGAGGATGCGATCGAACGGGTCTTCAATCTCCAGCACGAGTCCATGGATCAGCAGGATGAGGACAGCCCATGATGTTGGCCTTGGTCCCCATCTATCGGGCTCAGCTGAGGGCGAGTTTTGCTTTGCAGCTGCAATACCGAGCGGCCTTCCTGATCTGGTTGATCGGGATGGTCCTTGAGCCTGTGGTCTATCTTGTGGTTTGGTCGGCGGTTGCAGCGGCGCAGGGAGGCGAGGTCGGGAGCTTCACCCGAGGTGAATTTGCCGCCTACTACATTATCTTGATGATGGTCAATCATCTGACCTTCACCTGGACGATGTGGGAGTATGACTGGCGGGTGCGGCATGGAGATCTCTCGTTCATGCTCTTACGGCCGATCCATCCGATCCACAACGATTTCTGTGAGAACATCTCCTATAAATTGTTGTCCATGGTCGTGATGCTTCCCACGACGGTCGGACTCTGGATGACGTTTCGTCCGACTTTCAGTTGGAATTTAGGGATGGCGACCCTGTTTATTCCGGGGGTGATCGGGGCTTTCACCGTGCAATTTCTGTTTGGCTGGCTGGCGGCGATGGTCGCGTTTTGGACGACGCGGATTCAGGCGACGAACCAGCTATACTTCACTGCGCTCCTCTTTTTTTCGGGCAAGTTCGCGCCCTTGGGTTTGTTCCCGGACTGGGTGCAGGGAGCCTCTGATCTCCTTCCTTTTCGGTGGATGCTCTCCTTTCCGGTTGAACTGCTGATGGGCCGACTCTCGATGGACGAGATCTATTTAGGCCTTCTGATGCAGGCGGGCTGGACCGTGGTGGGGGTCCTTTTGATCCGCATGGTGTGGGCTGCGGGTGTCCGGCGGTATTCGGCGTTTGGGGCGTGAGCATGGAGCTGACCGAAAAGGTAGGGGCGAAGCAAGATCGGGGTCGCTTTCGGCCTCGGTTCGAAAAGAGGCTGGATGGGATTCGGACACGAGAAACCGGGTTGCGCAATCGGATTGTTTCGGTGCCGACAAAACAAAACTCGGCAGCGAGGTTTGAGCAGTATTGTCCTGAAGATTGAAGCACAGATGGACACAGATCGGAAATGGAAAAAAATCTGTGTTTATCTGTGGTTGAAAGAATGGATTTCTCGTAGCAGGAACTTTTTCCGGCAAAAGACTGACGAAAAGGTAGAGGGCGAAGCGGAACCAATGACCAGGGGATGCAGATGAGCGAGGAGGAGTTGAAGCGGCAGGGGGCGGCGGACAGGAGTGCGCTGCCGTCTCCGGAGGTTCTGCGGAGCGCGGGCTTTCCGGTGGGACTGCTCTCTGCGCATCTACGGGTGGGGCTGCTGAACGAGCTGGAGTATCGTGCCAATTTCTTTGTTCAGGTATGGCAATCGCTGCTTGAGCTCGGCGCGGCGATTGCGGGTCTGCTGGTGGTCTTTCGGCACACGCAAACGCTGGGCGGGTGGAGTCGGGATGAGCTGCTCGGGCTGTTGGGGATCTACTTTCTGATGGGCGGCTTGATCAGCACCCTGATCCGGCCCAGTCTGGAACGTTTCATGGAGGATGTCCGGCGAGGGACCCTCGATTTCACGCTGACCAAGCCGCGGGACGCGCAATTATTGGTGAGCATCCGGCAGATTCGGATATGGAAGCTGACCGATTTTCTGTTGGGTCTTGGGCTGGTGGCCTATGCGTTGATCCGGGTCCAGGCCAACATCGGGGTGGGTGATGCCATGGTCTTTATGGTGACCCTGCTCTGTGGAACGGCCATTGTGTACAGCTACTGGCTGATGCTGGCGACCTGCACCTTTTGGTTTGTTAAGATCGAGAACATCCTGGTGATTTTTCAGAGCATGTATGAGGCGGGGCGTTGGCCGATCGGGATCTATCCCGGTTGGCTGCAGGTGTTGTTGACCGCGCTCGTTCCGGTCGCATTCGCGGTCACGGTCCCGGCGGAGGCCTTGGTCGGGCGTCTGAATACGGGGATGATGATCGGCGCAGGGGTCCTTGCGATCGTGTTGCTGATCGTGTCGCGCTGGTTCTGGCTGGTCGGTCTGCGCAGCTATTCCGGCGCCTCGGCCTGAGCCGCTGATCGCGGCGGTTATTCGACGGGTTCGATATTGAGCAGGCGCAGGCGCAGGGCGTTGAGTGCGGTCAGGGTTGCGCGTCTGCGAATGGTCTCCCTACCGAGATTGGAGAAGGTCCTTTTGAAGACGCGCAGATTACCGGGTTGTCCGACGGCGAAATAGACCAGGCCGACCGGTTTCTCGGGGCTGCCTCCGCCTGGGCCGGCGATACCTGAAACGGCGATCGCCCAGTCTGCGCCGCTCTGTTGAAGGGCCCCTTCTGCCATGGCAAGGACGCATGCGTCGCTCACGGCGCCGAACGAATCGAGAACGGGTTGAGGGACATCCAGGAAGCGATGTTTGAATTCGTTGCTGTAGCTGATCCAACCGCCTGGAAAGACCTGGCTGGAACCGGGGATGGTCGTGATTTCGTGGCCGATCTCGCCGGCGGTGCAGCTCTCGGCGACGACGACGGATTGCCCTCTCTGGAACAGCAATTGGGTTACGACCTCCGCCAGGGTGGAGTTGCCGCGGCCGAAGGCGATGGGGCCGAGGCGATTTTCGATTTCGCGTGCGAACTGTTCCAGTTCGTCGGCCCGTGGGCCGGTCAGTTTGAGGGCGATCACACTATCGCTCGCGCGGGTACCGAAGGAGAGCTCCGGGCAGCTACGGATGCGCTCGATGACTTCGGCGAGTTCCTCGACGAGGTCGCTCTCCCCGCGGCCGCAGCAGAGGATCGAGATGCGGTGTGTCGTCGGCGGGGTGCGCTGGAGGATCCAGGGACGGACATGCGTCTCGAACATCGCGATCATTTCCCTGGGCACCCCGGGCAGGGCGAAGACGGTGGCGGCACCGATTTCGATCCGGATCCCGGGTGCGGTTCCGACGGGGTTGGAGAGTCCCTGGGCGCCGTCGGGGATTTCCGCCTGGATCCGGTTCACCGGCTTCATCGTCCGTCCGAGCTGATGAAAGAAGTCTTCAATCTCCCGGAGCAGCTCAGGATCACGCTGCAGCGGCCGCCCGGAGACTCGGGCGAGGAGTGCACGGGTGAGGTCATCGGAGGTTGGTCCCAGGCCACCGGTCAGGATGACGAGCCCTGCCTTTTCGATGGCTTGGGTCATCGCCCAGACCAATTCCTCGAATTGGTCACCGACGGTCAGCTTGGCACGAACGCCGACCTGGAGCTCGGTCAGTTGCTTTGCGAGCCAAGCGCTGTTGCTGTCGACCAGGTCGCCGGTCATCAGTTCATTGCCGGTGGCGAGCAGGACGGCTTGGAGGTGGTGGGGGGTGGTTGGCATACGTTCTACCTGGGGAGTTGACGCTTGTTGCTGCGCTAAGCTGGACCGGAAGGGTTGATGCCGTTAGAATAGCGCATATTCAATAATGATTCAGGTTCCTGCTCTGGGCGGGACTGAGGATTGGTATAATCCATGGAAATCGGGAGGGAATCGCAATGAATTGGGCCATTCGGTATTGGACAGTGGTTGCCGTGGTGCTGATCGCGGTCCAGCCTTTTCTGGGCAGCGGTTGCCAGAAGATGCGCGGGCAACAACCCACGGAACTGCAGCAAGAGGCTGCGGCGATCCAGTCGATCACACCGGTACGCAGCGACGAGGAGATCACCTCCGAGATTCGCCGCGTGTTCTCCCGGGATCCCGAGCTGGCCGCCGAATTGATCGACTACACAGTCACGGATGGTGTGGTTGTGTTGGATGGCCGCGTATCGGACTTCAAGCTGTCGACCAAGGCGGTTTCACTTGCGCGCGAGGTGATCGGGGTCCATCGGGTTGTGAATCGGTTGACCTCGATGTAGCAGCAGGTGTCTCGGGGAGGTGATCGTGAGCGGAATCGGTATGCCATGGCTGGGGCGGGTTCGGGGGTGTCTTTTGCCTTGGATTCTCTGTTGGGCCCTCGGTGGTGCGGGCGTGGTGAATGCCATGCCTGTGACGGGTGCACCCGCAGCGATCGTCTCGGATTCCTCCGGGCCGCAGATGGCGGTCGTGGATGAGGGCGCGGCGCTGGAGACTGTCGAGATTGTGCTGCTCGTACTCATGGGCGTTCTCGGCGGGCTTTTGGGTATCCAGGCCCGACAGGGTACGATCAAGACTACTGCCGAACAGGCCATATCCTCGAGCGGCGAGACGTGGCATGTGCTCGATCTTTGACATGTCCCGGGGGCGTCTCCAGCTTTTTGTCTTGCTGACCCTTGGGTGGGGGATCGGTGTTGGTCTCAGCGGATGTGTCTCCCGCTACCCGCAGGCGGCCATGCGGGTGCGGGACGGGCGTTCTGACGGGATTTTATTGGAGTCGCTCCCCTGTGTGCGTCAGACCCGTTATCAATGTGGGCCGGCGGCCCTTGAGATGGTCATGGGGTACTGGGGGCGGGAGATTGACTCGGATTCCGTGGCGGCACAGGTCTTTGATGTCGAGGACCGGACGACCACGGTGCAGGCGATGGCCGCATTCGAGCCGCCCCCGGGGTATTGGGTCAGTGCCGGGTATCATGACGGCCCAGGATTGCTCGCTCGGCTGGAGAGTGGGATGCCGATCATCGTGCTCTTGGAGCGCTCGCGCCCCAATTTCCAGGGCGGGCATTACCATGTCGTGCATGGGGTGGATCGTACGCGCAAGCTCCTCTTCATGAGTTCAGGTGCGGGGTGCGACCGGCTGATGAGCTGGCCGTTGTTCGAGTATCTCTGGGAGCGGACTGGCCACTGGCTGATGGTGATCTGCCCGCTGGACGTACCCACCGACACCTGGCCGATGACGGCGGGTGAGTATGTCGATCGCGGGTGGCATTTGGAGCGTAACGAGCGGTGGGCGGAGGCGGAGATTTCGTATCAGCGCGCGTTGACGATCAACCCTGCGTTCGTGCAAGCCCGGGTCAACGCCGGCAATCTGATGATGGGGCAGGGGCGTTGGAGCGAGGCGGAGGCGCTGTTTCGAGAGGGGCTCACCTTGCGGCCTGAGGAGCCCCGCATGCGAAACAATCTGGCCTGGACGCTTGGAATGCTGGACCGTGTCACGGATGGGCTTGCGCTTGCGGAGGAGTTGGTTCGTGAGCAGGGCGGGACGGAGCATGCCCGATTAGAGTACCTTGACACGTGGGCCTGGCTGCTTGTGCGTGCCGGTCGAGGTGAGGAAGGGCGAGCGATCCTGGGTCAGGCGCTGGAGCGTGCGCGCGCGGAAGAGGCACCGGTGGCGATCCTGGAAGGACTGGAGCGGCACTACCGGGAGGCGGTTCACGGGGAATGATCGCTGCTTAAAGAGTGCCCGTCCGAAAACGCCACCGCGCCCTCTGCGGGACCGGATGGGGAGGGCTCCCGCAGAGAACGCAGAGGGCGCGGAGGGAGAAATGCTGCTACCTCGGGGCAGTTTTCAGCAACTGCCTTGCGGGGCCAAGAACCGTACGCGTTCCCGCACACGAGGATGGGAATGGAACTAGCTTGATCACGGGAAGTTGGAAGAGCGTGGACGAGTACGAGTAGGAGTACGAGTAGGACGAAGTCTACTGAAACGGTATATCTTAACAATGTCCCCAAAAAGGTAGGGGCAGAGCATGGGGCCTATCCACCCCCATAGGCAGGTCGAAAACCCCACCGCGTCCTCTGCGGGAGGCTCTCCGGGGCCGGATGGGGAGTCTGGTTGGGAACGTAGAAACCTTTTCGGACGCGCTCTAGCGAGGAGGATGCGCATGGGTTGGGAGATCGAGCGGAAGTGGTTGTTGCCGGAGGATGCCCGGATCCCGGCTGGTTTCTTGCCGGACGGCGAGGGTACCCCGATTCGCCAAGGCTACATCCTGACGGGTCCGACCGGCAGTTTGCGCGTTCGATCGATGGGAGAGTCCTGCCTGCTGACGGTGAAGCGGGGACAGGGGGTGGTCCGCCAGGAGGTCGAGATCGAGTTGGATCCGGTGCAGTTTGCTTCGCTCTGGCCGTTGTCCGAGGGCGTACGGCTGGTAAAGCGACGATTTGTGCGGCACTGGGGGGAGTGGGTGTGTGAGATCGATTGTTTTGATGGGCCTTTGGCGCCGCTGCGGATGATCGAGGTCGAATTCCCGGATGTCGGTAGTGCGGAGCGTTTCGAGGCGCCGGACTTTTGGGGGGCGGAGGTGACCCACGACCCTCGCTACCTGAACCTCAACCTCGCTATGAGCGGTCTGCCTCGGTAGGATGGCGATGGGATTACAGCGTCGGGGTGCAGAGGTGACCCGGATGGGAGGATAGGATGACTGCTGGAGAGTGGCTGAAGATCGCCTTGGTCGGCAGGTCGGTGAAGCGGACCCTGATTCGGCTCTGTGTCGTGGCCGTGACCGCATTCGTGGTCTTTCGGTTTGTCTTTCCGCCGGTGGTCACTCGGGGGGTAAGCATGGAACCGACGTTTGCCGATGGGCGTTTGCACTTCGTCAACACGCTCAGCTTTCGCAACCGCAGTCCACGTCCGGGCGATATTGTGGTGGTCGCGCTGGCGGGCCGGCGTGCGATGTATCTGAAGCGTGTGTTGGCGGGGCCTGGCGAGCGAATGGAACTGCGGGACGGGGTCCTCCTGGTGGACGGCGAGGTGCGCGAGGAGCCGTATCTCGTCGATCCGGGTGACTGGACGCTGCCGGAGATGGAACTAGGTGCAGACGAATATTTCGTGGCTGGGGATAACCGCACTATGCCGATGGAGGAGCATAAAGCCGGGGTGGTGGTCGGTGCGGATATTGTGGGAGGGCTGTTGTTTTGAAACGACGCGCCGGTGGATTGATCCTTTTGCTCCTGACCGTCATGCTTGTGGGGGTGTTTGCATGGCGTTTTTGGATGGGCGGCGACGAGCGCGCAATTGAAAAGGTCCTTTGGCGGGGGATGGAGCTCGTGAACAAGGACCAGCAGGAGGGGGACTTGACGGCCATTTCGCGAGCCGGCGAGTTGGCCGGGCTCTTTACCATCCCGTTTACAATCCAGCCGTTACCGAACATCACAGGCCGAGCAATTGCGGATGCAGATGAACTACGTGCCATGGTCTTTCGCGCCCGCTCGGCGGTCGACCGGATTGATGTGGAGGTCTTGGACCTGAGGCTTGAAGTGGTGACTCCGGGCGAGGAGGCGTTGATGTGGATTGCGGTCCAGGGCGCGTTCGATGGTAATCCGGAGCTGAGTGAAGCGATTGAACGCTACCGGGTGCGCTGGCGGAAGACTTCCGGCGACTGGAAGATTGCCGAGATCGAGCCTGCTGACACGATTCACCTGCCGAAGTGCTGAGGTCCGTCACGGGTTGGAGGAAAGCTTGGAACCTCAGGGGGATTGCACGCGCGGACCGAGGGCATGGAAGAGGTGGCTGATGATCCCTGCGAGGGCGCCCATCTCCTTGTTGCCATGCGCACGCACGAGATCACATTCCAGTGCGGAGGGCGCGAGGGTGCGCTCGGCCACCCTGGTTTTCAGGCGTTCGAACAGGTGTGGATTCGCGTCGAACATCCTGCCGAAGAGGATGACCTGAGACGGGTTGAAGATACTGATGACGATTCCGATCCCGGTTGCGAGGTGGTCGATCGCCTGTTCGAGGACGGGTAGGACCAGGTACGCGTGGGACTTGGAGAGCTCGACGAGTTCATCGATCTCGACTTGGCGCTTTAGGATCGTGCTCAACTCGCGTGCGACCGCGGTGTCGGATGCGAGCGTCTCGAGGCATCCACGCCTGCCGCATCCGCAGAGGGGGCCGTCGGTTTGGACGGGGATGTGTCCGAGTTCTCCACCAAACCCGCAGTGCCCCTCGATATAGCGGCCGCCGCTGACGACCCCCATGCCGAGGCCGGAACTGATGTCGATGATTGCGAAATCGGGGATGCCTTGCGCGGCGCCGTAAGTCTTTTCCGCCAGGCAGAGGGCGTGTTCCTCCTGAATCATGACGGTTTCGAGTCCGATCTTGGCCTGCAGGTCACGTTGGGGGAACTGACCGTCGGTAAAGTGGAGGTTCGGCGAGAAGACGACCTGACCCTTCCTGCGATCGATGAGGCCCGGGATACTGAGTCCGACACCGAGGCATGGGGCGGGGTGCGCGGCACTAAGGGCGTTGATCTCATCCGCGAGCCGGTCGATCAGGACATCGTAGTTTTGGGGCGTAGGGAACCGCCGGATCCATTTGTCTTCGACGACCGCGGAGAGACCTGTGGAGAGGATCGTGCATTGGCGGATATCGACAACGACGCCGAGGACCCGCACCGATTGATCGGCCAGGTGGAAGACCTTACTCGGCCGACCTGCGGTGGTTCTGAGATCCGGCTCCTCCTCGATCAGGCCGGCTTGGGCGATCTGTTCGATCAGCTTGGAAATGGTCGGGGCGCTGATGCCTGTGAGCCGGGAGAGTTCGGAACGGGTGCAGGCGCCTCTGGCAAGCAGGATGTCCAGGACTCGCCGGGCATTGACGCGGCGAAGGAGGGACGGAACGGCCTTGGACGAGGCAGGTCTGTCTTGTTCAGCGGTGGTTGGCGAGTCTGTGCTGGTATGGTGCATGTGGCGGGGGGCTTCGGCTTGGGTAGTGCGTTTTGATGCGTATAGCTAGAGGCCGTTCGCAAGGTCAATGGCGAAGCAGGCTCGGGGTCGGGTTTGCTATCAGTCTCGGTCTCGGGATCGAAGGGACGCCTGATGGGATTCGGACATGTGAAATTGGGTGCGGCAACCGTTGTTTTGCGGTGCTGACACAACTTGGCCGCGAGGTTTGAGGGGAGCATGAGGGCCAGGT
>CALLYA010000099.1 GCA_937875495.1 uncultured Verrucomicrobiota bacterium | reverse complement strand
TCGATTTCGATTTCGATTTCGATTTCGATTTCGATTTCGATTTCGATTTCGACAGGCCATTTTCTGCAATTGTGGACTTGTCTGACCGCTGGGCCGAGGCTTGCTCCGACCGTCCGGGAGGGTGGAATATCCTTTTCTCCCGCGGGCTTGCTCGGTAGGATGAGGATTTGTTTGAGCCTCCGCGGGTCGCTTGAGACCTTGACCACTGCCTAACGGCGGTCGGTCCGATGCGGAGCGATCGGGTCCAGATACCGTTTCAGGGCGAAGAAAGGTGACAGTGATGAGCGCGAGCAGCAATTGTTCAATCGTGAAGGCGCGATATCGGGATCGTCAGGCCTTACTGGTCAACAACGGCGTCCTGGAACTCGTCGTCTTACCGGGGGGCGGTCACATTGCCGCCCTTCGTCCGATCGGCGATGCGGATTTGAATCCGCTGTGGTCACCACCCTGGCGGTCGATGGAGCCGAAAGAGTTTCGACCGAAGCGGGATGGGGCGGCATACGGCGGTCCTCCGGAAGGTCGGTTATTGGCCTCGATCATGGGGCACAATCTCTGTCTGGATCTCTTTGGCGGTCCGAGTCCGGAGGAATGTGCGGCTGGCATCACTGCGCATGGAGAGGCCGGGGTGGCGACTTGGGCGCCGGCCGGCATGAAGGCGGGGGGGAGCGGTTGCCGATTGTCGATGCGAGCAGGGTTGCCGGAGGCGCGACTGCTGGTACAGCGCACCTTCCGGACGCGCGCGGGGCAGGGGATGTTCGGGGTGGAGGAGACGGTGGTGAACCAGGGAGCATGGGACCGCCCAGTGATGTGGTGTCAGCACGTCTCGCTAGGACCGCCCTTCCTGGATCGAAAGCGGACGATATTCGATGGTTCCGCGGGGGGCTGTCGGACTTTTCCCCAGCAGTTTGATGCGCAGCAGAAGCTGAAGAAGGACCAGCCATTCGAGTGGCCCTCGGCGCCCAACGGCCGTGGTGGAGGGGTTTGTGACCTTAGGCGGATGCGAGCGAGTGGTGACTACGGGGATTTTGTGACGGTAGGCATGTCCGACGCACAGGATCACGCATGGTTCACAGCGGTTCGGCCTGATCTCGGTCTGGTCTTCGGCTACATCTTCCGGCGGTCCGACTTTCCGTGGCTTGGGATCTGGGATCAGGCCTATTCCCGGAAGGACGCGCCATGGAACGGGCAGTGCTTGGTCCGTGGGATGGAGTTTTCGACAAGTCCGTTCCCGATGTCCAAGCGGCAGGCGATTGAGATGGGTTCGCTGGACGGGCGTCCGACGGTCCGATGGATACCGGCAAAGTCGCGTGCCCGTGCCGTGTACGGGCTCTTTCTGGTGCGAACGGAATTGGATCTGAGTGGCGGCATTCGCTCGATCGCCCGGGATGCGAAGGGGGTTTGGCAGGCGGAACTGGGCGAGCCGGGTGCAGGTTCGGTACCGCTGGGGCGTCTGCGGCTTACGCGGGCCGAGTGAAGGGTATTGAGTGATTCGGGGAATCAAGGAAGCGACAGCTATGGCACGAAGTGGAATTTCATCGGCTGGGAATTGGATCATCGACCATGTGAAGCTCATCGATACCTGGCCTGCGGAGGAGACTCTGGCCAACATTCGTGGAGAGGCCCAGGGAACGGGTGGAGCGCCCTACAACGTCTTGGTCGATCTCGCACGTTTCGGAGTGAAGTATCCCTTGCAGGGGCTTGGGGTGGTGGGTGCGGATGCGGATGGCGCATACATCCAGGAGGATTGCGCGCGTTGGGGGATTGATGCGACCAGGCTACGGATGGTCGAGGATCAGCCGACTTCATACACCGATGTGATGACGGTTCGTGAGACGGGGCGTCGCACCTTTTTCCACAACCGCGGAGCGAACGCCTTATTGGGTCCTGACGATCTGACACCGGACCGCATCACGGGCAGGATTTTCCATCTCGGCTATCTCCTGTTGTTGGACGCGTTGGATGCGTCCGATGCGGAATATGGAACGGTGGCCGCCCGGGTGCTGAAGCGCTTGCAGGACGCGGGGATTGAGACCTCGGTGGATGTGGTGAGTGAGGATAGTGATCGCTTCGGACGTTTGGTTCCTCCGGGGTTGCGATATGTTGACTATGTCATCCTGAACGAGATTGAGGCGGGTCGCAGTACGGGATTCGAGATTCGACAAGGCGGTGGGACCGTTGACGTGTCGGCCCTGCGTGAGGCCGCAAAGGCCTTGCTGGGTCTTGGGCAGGCGAAGCTGGTGGTAATCCACATGGAAGAGGGCGGCTATGCGTTGCATCGAGATTCGGGGGAGGTCTTCGCCCCCTCGCTCCAGCTGCCCAAGGGTTACATCAAAGGGAGTGCGGGGGCTGGAGACGCCTTTTGTGCGGGAGTTCTACACGGACTGCACGAGGGTTGGCCTCTGGATGAGACTTTGCGTTTTGCGAACTGTGCAGCCGCGGCGAACCTGAGCGATCCGACCTGTACGGACGGCATTCCGCCGCTGCCTGAGATACAGGGGTTGGGCCGGCTCTATCCGCTTCGGCCCTCGCTTCTCGCCGAGTGATTATAAAAAAAGCCCTTATTTCAGATGCGAGGGAAAGAACAGTCTGGTACTGGTGAATAGAATTGTGCGAATGCAACCGAATCGACACGCAACGCAACGGAATGAGGAGAATAGAGTATGAGGAGTGGGCAGAAGCTGATCATGGGGCTGTGCCTCGGTCTCATTGCGATGGCCGTGGGGCCGTTGCATGGGGCGACGCTGAAGGTAGGGGACAAGGCGCCGAAGATCACGATTGAAAAGTGGGTCAAGGGCGAGCCTGTAACGGCCTTTAAGCCGGGGAATGTCTATGTCGTCGAGTTCTGGGCGACCTGGTGTCCGCCTTGCCGGACGAGCATTCCGCATCTGACGGAGCTTCAGAAGCGTTTCAAGGAGAAGAAGGTCACGATCATCGGCGTGACCTCCGAGAACGGTGGGTTGGCTGAGATCGAGCCCTTCGTCACGGACATGGGCGACAAGATGGCCTACACGGTGGCCTTTGACTCGGAGCGCAAGACGAGTCAGGCCTGGATGGAAGCCGCCGGTCAGAACGGCATTCCTACCGCTTTTGTCGTCGAGCAGACCGGGCGCATTGCCTGGATCGGGCATCCCATGAATCATCTGGACGCGGTTTTGGAAGAGGTCACGAGTGGCGACTATGACATGGACGCCGCGGTTGCCAAGGCCAAGCAAGCTGCGGAGATCGAGGCGAAAGCCGAACCGATCCAGCAGCGGCTGCAGGCTGCGGCGGGCGCGGGTGACACCGAGGCGATTCTTGCGGCGGTGGACGAATTGGTGGACTTAGATGTCGAGCAGTTCGGTCAGATGGCCTTCATCAAGTTTCAGATCTTGGTCCGGGAGAATGAGGACTACAAGGGGGCCTATGCCTATGTCAAAGACATCGCTCCCAGGAAACTCTCGAAGAATCCGGAACTGCTGAACGGATTCGCATGGTCGATTATGGATGCGCCATGGATTGAGGAACGAGACCTTCCGCTCGCGTTGGACCTGGCAAAGATGGCCAACGACAGTTCAGGTGGAAAGGATCCCTCCGTCCTGGATACTTTGGCTCGTGCGCACTTCGAAAACGGAGACAAAGCAAAGGCGTTGGAGGTTCAGACCCAAGCGGTCGAGCTCGCCCCCGAGGGTGAGATGCGGGACGCTCTGCAGGAGCGACTTGTCCAGTATAAGGGCGAGTGATTCTCGGACATTGCGCAGAGCGCTTGGACGCCTTAGGCTCCAGGCGCTCTTTTCGTCGCACCGGTCCTCTTCTGGTGCGAGACGCGACCAACCGGAGGGAATCATGGAACGACAGTATCAAGCGATGGATCGGCGGACGTTTCTTTCGAGGGCGGGCGGTTTGGGTTTTCTGATGCTGAGCGGTGTCGGCGCGGGGGTGAACGGCGAGGACGCGCAGGCGGTGGAGGGCGTTTGGATCCTGGCCTCCGACACCCACGTGCCGGCGGACCGTTCAGAGGCCTACCGCGGGTTCCGACCGTACGAACACTTTGCGACGGTGGCCCAGCAGTTCCAGCAGGTGCCGGCGCAGGGGTGCATTATCACGGGTGACCTGGCAAGGCTCCAGGGGCTCGAGGGTGACTACGAGAATCTCTTCGAGCTGGCTCGGCCGGTGGCGGATCGTTTCCCTCTCTATTTATGCCTGGGCAATCACGACGACCGCGGCAACATTCTGAAGCATCTGGAGTCCGCGCAGGGGCGTGCCTCTGTGAGCGGCAAGTTGGTTTACTCCACGAAGAGCAACGGCGTGCGCTTCCTGATGCTGGATTCCTTGTTATCGCCGAACCTGACCCCTGGATTGTTGGGCAAGAATCAGCGGACTTGGCTGCGAAGCGTGTTGGAGGAGGATCCGGATTCGCCGACGGTCCTATTCTTTCACCACACGCTGGGAGATGGCGACGGTGATCTCTTGGATGGCGACCGGCTGTTTGCCCTTGTTGCTGAATTCCCGCAGGTGAAGGCGATGGTCTACGGGCATTCGCACACTTACTCCGTGACGGAGCGTGCCGGCGTACAACTGATCAACCTCCCGGCCGTGGGATACAATTTTAATGATGCGGATGCGATCGGTTGGGTCCTTGCCCGGTTTTCCCCCACCGGGGTCGATCTGACCCTCAAGACGATTGCGGGCAATCGTGAGGCCCACGACGAGGTCCGCACGGTCCGCTGGGCATGAGTCACGGGCGGTTCGGCACGGCTCGTGTATGCCACCGAGTGTACGGAGCTGTGCAAGGGGTTGGATTTCGGCCCTGGGTCTACCGGTTGGCCAGGGAGTGTGGGCTGACCGGTTGGGTGGCGAACGACCGGGGCGGAGTCCGCCTTGAGGTGGAGGGTGCGGACGCCGCGGTGCAGGAGTTTTGCGCGCGTCTGCGGACCCCTCCGTGGCCCATTTCCATTCACAGCATTGAATCTTCCTGGCTGTCTGCGGTCGGGTATCCGCGGTTTGAGATCAGGCCGAGCGAGGCCGCCGGTCCTGGGTTCGGCCTGGTGATGCCGGATATCTCGGTTTGTGCCGATTGTTTGCGCGAACTGTTCGACCCGGGGGATCGGCGATACGGGTATCCCTTTCTCAACTGCACGCATTGCGGTCCTCGTTTTTCGATCCTTCGCGATCTGCCGTACGATCGGGGAAACACGGCCATGGCCGGGTTTGAGATGTGTGCTGATTGCCGTGCGGAGTTCGAGAATCCAGCGGATCGTCGTTTTCACGCACAACCGATTGCGTGTCCTGCCTGCGGACCGCACCTGACCTACTTGGATGCGACCGGGAACGGACTGATTGTGGGTGACGCGGCCGCGCTCGATAATGCCGCGGCGCTGCTGAGCGGTGGTGGGATCCTTGCCCTCAAGGGGCTGGGCGGGTTTCAGCTCATGATCGATGCACGGTCGGAGCCGGCGGTCAGGCGGTTGCGGTTACGCAAGCAGCGAGAGGCCAAGCCGCTGGCGGTCATGGTCATGGACCGTGCGATGGCGGCCGAACTGGTTGTGCTCAGTTCCGCCGAGTTGGATCTCCTCGTCTCTCCCATGGCCCCGATTCTGCTGGCCGGGAAGCGTCCAGGGGCGGACCTCGCAGAAGCGGTTGCTCCGGGGTTGGGGGAACTTGGTGTCATGTTGCCCAGCACCCCATTGCACCATCTGCTGATGCGGCGCCTCGGATTCCCCGTGGTTGCGACCAGCGGGAATATTGCGGGGGCTCCGATGGAGGTGGAGATCGCATCGGCACTGGTCCGACTCGGGGGAATCGCCGATGCGTTTTTGGTGCACGATCGCCCGATCGAACGGCCGGTGGATGATTCATTGGTCCGCGTGGTGTTGGGTCGCAGGCAGATCTTGCGGCGGGGGCGTGGTTTTGCGCCGCTTCCCTTGCCTATGCCGGGGGCCTCGTCGCCTTCGGAGCATTTGGCATTAGGCGGCATGTTGAAGAACACGGTGGCCTACGGTGTGGGCGGAAGTGTGGTTGTGGGCGGACACATTGGTGACCTGGACGACCTGGCTGCGGTGAGGGTCCATCGCGCGGCGGCGGCGGACCTGGTTCGGTTGTTTGGGGCCGCCCCTGTTGCGCGGCGGATCTGTTGTGATCTGCATCCGGACTACGAGTCGACGCGTACAGCGCTCGAGCTGACTGCGACACCGGTTCGGGTTCAGCATCACCTGGCGCATCTGGCCGGGGTGATGGCCGAGCACGAGTTGGCTCCGCCTGTGCTCGGGTTTGTTTGGGACGGGGCGGGCCTTGGATTGGACGGGGCGATATGGGGTGGAGAGTGCTTTTTGGTGGAGGCGGACGGATCGGTTCGGCGGCGTGCGACGTTGCGACCGTTTCGGCTCCTGGGTGGTGACAACGCCGCGCGGGAACCTCGCCGTGTTTTATTGGGGATGCTGGGGGAGATCTTCGGCCCTGGGTTCGGCGGATTGGAATGGCTGTCTGAGCTGGGGTTTTCCGTTCAAGAGCTGGTGATGCTCGGGCGGATGTTGGCGCGGGGTGTTTGCTCCCCCTGGTGTAGCAGCATGGGGCGGCTTTTTGATGCGATCGCCGCGTTGAGCGGGCTCTGTTTGACGAATCGTTTCGAGGGGCAGGCGGCAATGCTGTTGGAGGGCGCGATCTGGGGTGGTTCGCAATCGGTGCCTGCGGGTGGGAACGTTGCGCCATTACCGCGCATCGCTGTCGCGAGCGAATTTGCAGGCCTGCCATGGGCTCCGGAGGCATGGCTCGATTGGGGGCCGTTGTTGGAGCGGCTGCTGGCGGACGGCAGGCCGGGGCCGGAGGAAGCGTCGGGGCTATTGCACGCTGCCCTCGTCGCTACTGTCGTCGCGATTGCTGGAGACGATCCATCCTTACCCGTGGTCTTTTCCGGTGGGTGCTTTCAGAATCGGCGGCTGTTGGAGGCCTTGATCGTGCAGTTGGAAGGGGCGGGCATCCAGGCGTTCTGGCACCAGGCGGTTCCCCCGAACGACGGCGGTTTGAGTTACGGTCAGATCGCCGCTGATCGCCTGCTCCGTTTTCCGACCGGTCGGGTTTCCGGTTTGCCGGAGGGGTAATGGGTCTGGCATGGTTCATTTTGGGTGTCTCGGAGGCGAGGAGGAGGTTTGGGTCTATGTGTCTTGCGGTGCCAGGGCGGGTGGTTTCGATCGATACGGGAGTCGATCCATTGGATCGCATGGGTATGGTGGATTTTGGAGGTGTGACCCGAAGGATTGCCTTGGGGCTGATCGAGGACGCTCAGCCGGGCGATGATGTATTGGTCCATGCGGGCATGGCGATTGAGCGCGTTCAGCGATGGGAGGCTGAAGAGGTTTGGGACCTGTTGCGGCGGTGGGAAGACGGGGACGGGACCGATGAAGGGTGATTGGAGCGGGGGCCGGGATTCTGGGTTGGTCCTGGCCCTTGCGGATGCGCTGGGGCGGGAGACCCGCAGAAGCTGGCGGATCATGGAGGTTTGCGGTGGCCAGACGCATGCGTTCATGAGGTTTGGGCTTGGCGACATTCTTCCAACCGGGCTCGAGTTGATCCACGGGCCGGGGTGTCCGGTATGTGTGACTTCGGTCGGCGCGATCGATGCGGTCATCGGGCTCGCCGCGAGGCCGGAGGTGACGGTCTGTACCTTCGGCGACATGTTGCGGGTGCCGGGGACGCGTGGGGATTTGCTTACGGCCAAGGCGCGGGGCGGTGACGTACGTATTTACTACTCACCGATGCAGGCCTTGGAATGGGCGCGCACGGAACCGGGCCGGGAGGTGATGGTCTTTGCGGTCGGCTTTGAGACGACGGCTCCGAGTTACGCACTGTTATTGGATCGGGCCATGCGCGAAGGAGTCCACAATTTGAGTGTGTTGAGCGCGCTGGTCTTGGTCCCACCGGTCTTGCGTCATCTGTGGAAGGATGGATCGAGATCCAGGGTTGAGGGCCTCCTTGCCCCGGGGCATGTCTGCGCGGTAACAGGCTTCGAGGAGTATGAAGCCCTGGCACGGGAGATCCGCATCCCGGTTGCGGTGACCGGGTTCGAGCCGGTGGAACTGATGTCCGGCCTCCTTGCCTGTGTCCGGCTGATGGAACGTGGGGAATCGGGTGTGGTCAATGCATACCCGCGGGTGGTTCAGCGGGAGGGAAACCGCCGAGCACGTGCCCTGCTAGAGGATGTTTTCAGGGTAGAGCGGCGGTATTTGCGTGGAATCGGATGGATTGAAAGCGGGGGATGGGGGCTTTCGGAGACGCACGCCCGGTTCGACGCTCAAGAGCGTTTCGGTTTGGATCTTTGTCATGCGGCGGCGGACGTGCAATGCATCAGCGGCCGGATCCTGCAAGGGCTTGCGAAGCCGTTGGAATGCCCTGTTTTTGGGACAGCCTGCACGCCGGAACGGCCGTTGGGTCCGACGATGGTGTCATCCGAGGGGGCATGCGCGGCCTATTATCGTTATGGCGTGCCGGGAGGGCGGAGTTGACGTGGCCCGGCAGGGAAGGTTGAGCGGTGGGCAGAGGGCGGGTGCCCTGCAGTAGAGGAATCGATTCCGATTTCGATTTCGATCCCGATTTCGATTTCGGCAATGATCTGACGGATCGGGATACCGTTCCGCGGAGTGAACCACAGATGGACACAGATGGACACAGATCAGAATAGGGAAAAATCTGTGTGGATCTGTGTTTATCTGTGGTTGAAAAAATGGATTTCATGCAGCCGGCGGAGGCTTTTCCAGCGAATGGCCGTGGGATGGGATTCGGACAGGAGAAACCGGGTAGCGTTGTTGCGGTGCTGACAAGACTCGGCAGCGAGGCTTGA
>CALLYA010000098.1 GCA_937875495.1 uncultured Verrucomicrobiota bacterium | reverse complement strand
CCCCCCCAAATAAGGCCTCTCTGTTCCTTCATGCCTTCTTGTGATCCCCCTCACCTCCCCTTCGCACCATCCCCACCCATTGAACATCGCAAGCAATTGGACTATTTTGCCCAGAGTCGATTAACTCAATGGGAAGACGATAGAACGGTACGAAGTCCGGTCACACAAGTCGACCGGATAGGGTACCCAAAGGAGAGATGATTATGAAGATGCCTATGGTCGAAGTACTGGGAATCGTAGTGGCTGTTTGTGTCATGGCGATGGTCGGCTGCGCACCACAGACCGAGTCTGGACAGAACGGCGCCGCTGGGCTTGGCGAGCAAACCGGCGAAGCACTCGATGCCGCTGCCGGGAATACCGCCGATGCAACGAGCGGCATCGTAGAAAAGGCCGGCGAAATTAAAGACGCCGCCGTAGAGAAGACCGTCGATGCCGCAGAAGCGACCGCGGACGCGGCAAAGGACGCTTCGGACCAGGCAGTCGAGAAATCGGGTGAGTTGCTCGAAGATGCCGGCGCCGCCGCCGAGGAGGCAGGCGAGGAGATGCAGAACTAGAACGGTACCTTCCAGGCAATCGCATTCGGCCGGACCATGGACCACCAAGGAGGCCGATCCGGTCGGCAATGCGAAACGCCACCCTTTTCTGCAGAGAATCGGCCAAGACTCGCGGGATGAATGAGAAATCATTCATCCCGCTTCCGTTTCAGCGGCAATCGGCCAGCGGACCAGCGCCCCCAACCAACAGCCCGCCTGCTACCCTGTCTCAGCGCCTTCGTGTGCCCTCGCCCCAACTCTCACTCCACCAGAAGCAGCCACTAATTGGCATTGACAGACTCCTCAACAAACCGTTTCCTTAGAATTCTTTCCCGCGCCTCCTCCCGCACAAAACCTTAAGCCTGACCCTCCCGCCTTCCCAGAAACCCCCAAATGGAGACTCACCGAATATGGCACCTTCACTGATTCATTCGAGATGATCCCACTTTCACGCCTATCAGAATAAAAATAAGTACGACGAGCCCAATCAGGATTCCTTTGCGTCTGAAGCCCTGGATCCCGGTGACAGGGAGCCCGGCCATGCCTGTTTCGGTGTAATATAACTCATCTATACTATCTAAATCGAAGGACAAAACCCGCATCAGCTCTTCTTTAGTCACATACCGCTTTCTTCCGTCCTCCAATAAAACGTATGTTCGGGTTGGAGATCCAACATCCTGGTCTTCGTTGACTACCATTGTATAAACTGGAAATTCAAACTCAAAGGTATCGATATTAATCGCAGGGTTCCATTCCCAGCTTTGAACGACTGCGTCGATGGTTCGCTGAATGGTTGAGCCATACATCAGGACCCATTTCCACCCGCTGATTTCGATCCCAGCCGGAGAACGCTTATAGAAAATCTGACAATCGATATGATACGGCTCATTTCCATCCGCACCTCTCCGGGAGGTTGTGTCCAAACTTCTAACCGGAAGAAAATTCAAAGATGGGTCCAGCCATATCTCGGCACTCCCCCCCCCGCTGCCTGGTTTCATCTTGATAACGTAGCATTCAGAGTCATTCCACACGGGTCGATCTTCGGACAAATAAAAACTCGCAAATTGCACTCTGGCAGGATCAAAAAATTGATTTCGGCCCGTCCCATACTTGATCGCAGAATTATAAACGTTCATGCTCCATTGCGGTTTGCCGTCGCTCCATATCTCGCCCATGCCTCCCTTATAGAGCTTGCGTGGAGAGTTATAACGCACCAGTTTGCCTGCATGAACTATTTCCACCTCCTTTCCAGGAAGGAAATCCCCAACGCCTGGATCCCAGAGTGGCCCTTCTTTCACAAACTTGACGGAATCTCCGTCCCACACCATTTCATATGTCAAAATCTTGGAAGAATCTTCAAGCGGCATTTCCAATAATTGTTGGCCTTCAGCCAAGGATTCAAACGTCCCTTCACATCCCTTGCACGCCCATTGTGTCTCCTCCCACTCAATGCGCAAGGTTTTGCATTCACGAGCCCGATCCTGCAGCGATTGAATGATCACCTGCTCCAGGTCTTGGTTCTCCTGCCCCGTACAAACCCCTGCCATCAAGAGGACCAGACCGACCCACACTCCTCTGAGAATATTCATCTTTGATCCGCCTTTCCGGTTGATGCTCTCGGCTGATCCCAATCCAAAAAGGCGGAATTGAATCAGCATAACCCTCCAAAAGCCGATCCATGAGGCAAAATGGTGGATTGCCGATATTGATCGGAATCACACCTACTTCCGTCGAACCCGATAAAAACGAATGCCCAATTTTTTAACCATAGTATCGGTATATGTTCCCTCTCCGTTGCTTTCCAGCGTGAAATTACCTATTGCGCCCCAGACACCTGACGCAGGATTGCCCGATGCCTCAATAACGACTTCGGTTTTTGGTGCGCCATGGATCGTGAGGCGTGCTCCCTCTTCGACCATGATGAAGTCTCCGATCCAGAGGGGCACAAGTTGCTTCACTGTCGGCATCCCGGCAAATGCATCACTCCAGCCGGTTTTTCCCTCGACAAAATAAACGGTCGTGTTCGTACCTTCGAACAGCGGGGGCTCGTGCTCCGGCATGTTTCCCTCGAAATACAAGGATTCAAGGGTTGGACAGTCCTGGAATGCTCCGATTTCGATTTCAGCTACTGCAGCCGGAATCGTCAGGCTTGTCAGGCTTGAGCAACCGCTGAAGGCATTCTCCTCGATGAAGACAAGGCCGGCAGGAAGCGTGAGGTACTCCAAACTCACGCAGTTGAGGAAAGCCTCCATTCCAATGATTTCAACAGAGTCCGGGAGCGTCACTCCCCTCAGGCTCGTGCATCCAGAGAATGTGGAAGAGGAAATGCCGGTAATGCCACTTGGAATCTCCATTTCAAGCAGACCTGAGCAGCCTTTGAATGCTGAAGCCCCAAGATAGGACAAACCATCTGGCAGGACCAGGCTTGTAAGGCTCTCACAACCGCCGAATGCAAATGAGCAGATGGAAACGACAGAATCCGGGATGGTTACCCCGGTCAGTTTGGTACAATCGGAGAAACCCAGGTGGGCGATCTCCCTGACCGTGGCAGGGATCACGTAGTCGCCTGAAAGCCCGCCCGGGTATGAGAAAAGCACGCTCAAATCCTCCGTAAACAAAACACCATCGACGTCTTCAAAATGGGGATTTTCCGGATCGACATGGAATGCGGTCAAGCTCGTTGCCCCATCGAAGTTAGAGGCTCCGATACTATTGACCCCGGCGGGCAGACTCAGATCGGTCAGATTATGGCAGCCCCTGAATGCAAAGGATCTAATCTCCGTTACAGTATCCGGGATCGTGTAACTCCCGGTCTTCCCACCTGGACACTCGATGATACGGGTAAGGTCCTTTGAAAACACCACCCCATCAATGCTTGCATAGTTGGGATTCAGAGGATGGACATTGATACTCAGCAGGTTCGCACTATTTACAAATACAGCTGACAGATAACTATCCAGGCTTTGGGGAATTGTCACTTCGGTCAAGGCATCACACTCTGAAAACGCCCTTCCACTAATCCCTTTAATACCTTCTGGAAGCAGTAGATCCGCCAGACTTGCACACTTTGCAAACGCATTGGGCAAAATGGAAAGAAGGCTATTGGGGAGGGAAAGCTCGACCAAGCTTGTGCAATTATAAAACGCCCTCCCCGCGATTAAGGTCACACCTTCCGGTATGTGAACGCTCGATAGGCTGGTACAGTCTTTAAAGGCTTCATAACCTATCTGCAGGAGTCCTGGCGAAAACGTCACGCTCTCCAGATTGGAACATCCCGAAAACGCACAGTTATCAATTTCGAAGACACTCCCCGGGATCACAACACCAGTCAATGTCTGGTTTTGGAAGAAGGCGTGATTATTCCTACCATCGATCCGGCTGACAGGCTGCCCATCGATTTCCGATGGGATCTCCACGATCCCGCCTGGGCCATTGTATCCCACGATGGTCAAAAATTCGTCGTTATAAATAGTGTACACGAAATCGCCAAAGACCGCGGCCTGAGCATCGCCGATCATGGCGGAGAACCCCAAGACCATCCATCCAAGCCACAAACTCAAATTCTTCATTGGAATGCCTCTTCCATCCAGGCGCTTACCTTCTCAAGAAAGCTCCACCCCTTGCCCCGCTCAGGTGCCGAGCGTCAATTCAAACTTTCCTCCGTGGCATTTCACCGGCTACCCAGACGTCCGGGTTGCTCGGAAACCATCCATGGCCGTCCGCTCGTCAACCCATGCGGGTATGGAGCCGACAGCTTTATGAAGGAATTTCACGAGAGACTACCATTGCGTGTCAGGTTTGGGCAAGCCCATTTTCGGAAATTTGGGGGCCGCTGTGATTGGAGGATGGGCTGTGGGAGTGTGAACAATCGAGCGTTGGGGTGGTGCCGGGATTGTGGACGGATTGCGCACGGACCTTCCACGCCAAATCACGCTTCCCGCCGATTCCGATTCCGATAGCGACCCCGATTCCGATTTTGCTTCCCCATCTACCTTTCACAACCTGATTTGGAGAGCCTCCCGCAGAGGGCGCGGTGGCGTTTTCGACTTGGCCATGGAGGTGGGTTGGGGCAATGCGCTAATCCCAGACCTTTTGGAAATTTTTATTGGATATACCGTTTCAGCCGACCAAAGCTGTTGCTGGGATCACAGCAACCCCCTAGAAAACCTCTCCTTCCAGACCTTCGTGTCTTCGCGTCTTCCTAGTTTTCCTTTCACCTTCCCTACCCCCTTCCTGCCTCCCCCATACGGAGAGCCTCCCGCAGAGGCCGCGGTGGCGTTTTCGACTTGGCCATGGAGTTGGGTTGGGGCAATGCGCTAATCCCCAACTTTTTTGGGGAAATACCGTTTTCAGCCGACCAAGGCTGTTGCTGGGATCACAGCAATCCCCAAGATAACCTCTCCTTCCAGACCTTCGTGTCTTCGCGTCTTCCTAGTTGTCCTTTCACCTTCCCTTTCCCCTTCCCGTCCTCTCCATCCGGATTGGGCGGTCTTTCGTGGTGGCCCAGTACGGTTTCGAACACGCTCTGCCCACTGGTCCCAGGGATCTTTCATCTGAAACAACTAAAAAATTGGCAACAGGAAACTTAATGT
>CALLYA010000097.1 GCA_937875495.1 uncultured Verrucomicrobiota bacterium | reverse complement strand
CATAGTCCCAAACGAATCTTCAGTACGAAGTCACGCACGCTTGCAGAAAGGACACATTCCATTTGCAATGTTCGTTTATGCAACTGTCCAAATTGGCAAGGAGCACGGCCCAAACACTAAGAAAACGGAAAAATTCTCAACCTTTAGACTTACTAGCCTTTCAGAAACACTTTTCACATAAGTGTACTCAGGAGGAACCACCTTCAAATTGACCAACCGAATTTTCTGGACAGGATAACTGCAATTTGAGAGCCTCGGATTCTAAAGAACGAACCAACCATGGCTCCAATACCCGATAGCGAATGGGATTCTACCTCCAGCTCCAACAAGAAAGAATCTGCCTCTTTTCAGAGGGGGTGAACCGTGCTCCTGAAAAAGAGGTAACGGAAAAACGAGTGCAAATATCGGGCTATAGATTCTACAGCCCGGGATTGGGGCGGTGGATCAATAGGGATCCGATTGGGGAGGAAGGCGGGCTGCTTCTCTATAATGGTATGGCCAACGACCCTGTCAATCGCGTGGACTACCATGGCCTGATTTCATGGTGGGAATGCTCCGGCTACTGCGCGAGTTTCCATCTCAAACAGATGCTGAATGCTATAGCTGCTATTGAAGCGCTTGTAGTCACGGCCGAAGGGATGATGGAACTCCCCATCAGCGAGAAAGTAATCAACAGCGGGACTGAGAGGTTAACCTCCCTGGGGAACAAGATTTTCCAGCGACTCAACTCGGCAGCCGGATCCTATAGGACACCTTCGACGGTCAGGACGGCATTGCGGCAGCTAGCGCAATGGGCAAAGACAAGCGGAACGATGACAAACCTGCCTGGATTGCGAAGCAAGGTTGATGCTGTCAGACGTTTTGCAAAAACTGGGAGGACAGTTCTCCGAATGGCCCGCGGGGGTGTTGTCGCTGGAGCTGCAATTGCACTAGGCATTGAATGCTACTGCATGACCGCCTGTTGTCGGCAGGATGTCAGAGAAGATTATGAAAACCGGATGAATACGTCGCCGGAAGATTTCTTGGCTGGAGGAAACAGTTATGAGGATCAATAATGATGTCGACGTTGAAGAACGTAAAAGAATGATGGAGGCGATCACCTGGCTGCTTGCGGACCCTCGGAGGTGGGACGAGTTTGACGAGTACTACTCCCATCTCACCACTGCCGATAAGGGTGTATATGACATCGGCTGGCTCTTCTGGGTATGTCTGGATCCAGAGTATCCATCAAACAGGGACTCTCTCTCTGGCTGCGCTTCACTTCGCGCCATCCTGTTTTTGCTGTCGGTTCAGGAATATCGGCATAACCTTCGGTCCAGAACCCGATTACGTGCAACATGTGAAACGGATACATATTGGCCTTTCCCGTCGAATGAGGCTTACGAGGCTGAACGCGCAAAAAATGGCAACCTCGCTGACCGTTTGCTGTTGAAGGCCCTCGGCAGAGAGATGTATTAAATTCGATTGCCGCGCTCATTGGTGGACTTCTCGCAGCTGAGAGCGGGCGGGATATTTGATGGCGCGGTTTTCTAGTTCTGTGATGGCGTCTGGGGACTGCCGTTGTAGGTTTATGTCAATGGGCTTTTGGCGGTGCTTGCGT
>CALLYA010000096.1 GCA_937875495.1 uncultured Verrucomicrobiota bacterium | reverse complement strand
CGAAGTGCGGGCCGTCTCGTCGATGGCAAAAGGAAGAATCTCTCTGTGAACTCTGAGCCCTCTGTGGCTAAAGCCCATCCGAAAAGACGCGCTCCGGCAGACGCAGACCATTCCGCAAATCAATGGAAAGTTATGTGCTGCTTGGGTGGCCACGAAGAGGAGACCGGTGGAGAACTGTTTTGTCTGAATCGGCGTCGGGGTCGGAATCGGGATCGGAATCGATCCCCGAGCTTGCTTCGCCATTGACCTTTTCAGACGACCTCTAGCTGGAGCACCGATTTTCGGACGGACTCATACCGTTGTCTCACCCACGGCGGCTTGCGTCCTCCGCCCCCCTTCCCGGGCGGGGGGCGAGGCCTGGGTGGTGTGCTCTGGTGGGTCGGCGGTTTCGGTGGGCTCAGGGTTTGGTGTCTTGGGCGGGTGTTGTTCCTTTCACGAGGATCAGCTCGCTCTTGAGTCGGTGGTCCGGGCTGAAGAGGCGCCGATAGGCGAGCATGATGGAGCCGAAGGTGCCGAGGGCGGCGGCCGCGGTGATCATGAACACGATCACGATCTGGTAGCGGACCGCATCGGCGGGGCGTGCACCGGCGAGGATCTGTCCGGTCATCATCCCCGGGAGGCTCACCACGCCCATAACGACCATGGAATTGATGGTTGGGATCAGGCCGGTCCGGATGGCGTTGCGGATGATTTCATGGGCGGCCTCCCAGCGGGTTGCGCCGAGAGCGAGGATGGTTTCGATCCAATCCTTGCGGGTACGCAGATCGGACAGGAATCGATCCAATCCGATGGAAATGCCGTTGAGCGAGTTGCCGAGGACCATTCCGAGCATGGGGATCATGTATTGTGGATCGTAGAACGGCGCAGGCCGAACGATGTAGGCGAGGCTGATCCCGGTGATGACGAAGGAGCTGCCGAGGACGGAGACCAGGCTCTCCCAGTAGATCCCTGGGAAGCGATGTGCCTGCCGTTGAACGCTGGTGATTCCGGCGATTCCGGCCATCCAGAGTGCCATGGCCAGAATGATCGCGGGGTGCCGCTGGGTGAAGATCCACTCCAGCACGAAGGCGACCAGGAAGAGCTGAACGACCATGCGCACGGAGGCAACGATCAATGTACGTCCGAGACCGAGTCGCAATTGATAGGAGAGTCCGACATGGCTCAAGAGCAGGAGGGCGGAGAGTGCGACCTGGCCGATGCTGATGGGTAGGTAGGGATCGTTCATTCGGTCGAATCCTCAAAAGGCCATTGTCGGGAGCTGACCCGTTCGAGCCGATCCGGGTCGTGGCTGATCCAGAGGATTGCGCGGTCGGGGTGTTCGTCCAGCCATTTCCTGAGCCGGCGCTCGGCCGTATCGGCGGAGTGTGGATCCATGGAGGATGTGGGCTCGTCGAGGAGCAGGATCTGCGGATGGAGCTGCAGGGCGCGCATGAGGGCGACGATCTGGCCTTCCCCGCCGGAGAGCGTCTCTGCGTTGCGTTGGAGGAAGGCCTCCGGGAGGTTGAAATCCTCGAGCATTTGGATGGCGGTGAGGGCATCGGTCCCGCGATCGTGGTGGACCTGAAACCGGCGCGCGAGGTCGAGGTTATCTTGGACCGTGCCGTGGGTCAGGCTCGCCTTCTGGGGCAGGAGCATGACCTGCGCGCGGAGGTGAGGTGCGTGCCAATCGGGGCAGGGACGGTTCTGATATCGAACGGTGCCTTCAGTGAGAGGGGTCAGCCCGACGATGGAGCGTAGGAACATCGATTTTCCGCTGCCGGAGCGTCCCCGGATGCCGACGATCTCTCCGGGAAAGAGTGAAAAGGAGAGGTTCCGCCAGAGCCAGCGCCGGCCGAGGAGGAGCCCTAGGTTTTGACCTTCGAGGATGGGATTGGGGTTGACCACGGTGTGTGTGCTGGGGGGCCGTTTGCGTCTGGCCGCTCGGGTGCAGGTCATGACAGGGCGGCCCAACTCGGTGGTAGGCCTTCGTGGATTTCGATCGCGGCGTGGGGGCGGGTCTGGCGGGGGCCGATGGCCCGGGCCCAGGCCGCCATGCGCACGACGCCTTGTTCCAAGCTTATGCGTGGCTGAAAGTTGAGCATATGCTTGAGCTTGTGATGACTGCTGAAGGCGGTGTGTGCCTCCTGACGGGCGGGCAGGAATTGGATTTCAGGCTTGGTGATGCCGAAGGCCTTGGCAGTGATGTGCGCGAGTTCGAGCACGGTTCGAGGGTCATCGGAGCCGATATCGAAGATCTGGTTTTTGGCCAGGGGTGAAAGGAGTGCTTTGACAGCGGTCGGCGTGAAGTCATCGACATGGGTGAAGGCCCGCTGTTGGGAACCGTCCCCAAAAATGGAAAGCGGTCGACCCTGAAGCAGTTGATTCATGAAGATGCCCACGACGTTCCGGTAGGCGTCTCCGAGGTTCTGTCCTTCACCGTACACGTTATGCGGGCGCAGGATGGTGTACGGCAGGCCAAAGACGGCGTTGGCGGCCTGGAGGTCCATTTCCACGGCGAGTTTCGCGATTCCGTAGGGATCGATGGGGTGGGGCGGAGTTGCCTCGGTGACGGGGGCGGGCTGATCACCGTAGACGGCGATGGACGAGGTGAACAAAAATCGCTGCACCCTTGCTCGTATGGCGGCATTGATGAGATGAATGCTGCCCAACAGGTTATTGCGGTAATTGAACCCGCGAATGAAATGGCTCAGGCCTTCTGCGGCGTAGGCGGCCAGATGGCAGACGTGGGTAAAGCGGTGTTCTTCGAAGAGGCGATCGATCAGGGAGGCATCCTCGATCGAACCGACGATCAAGGGGATTTCCGCGGGCAGGTTTTCCTTGAATCCGCCGCTCAAATCATCCAGGCATACGACCGAGGCATCGGTGGCTGCGAGGTGCCGTGCGAGGTGTGAGCCCAGGAAGCCGGCTGCTCCGGTGACCAGGATTCGGGCGTGTTCAGTTCGCTGGGGCTGCATGGCAGAGGACTCCGTGTGTGCGGGGCATGTATTGGAATTGGGTGTCGGTTGATGTGCGGGATCAGATGGGGAGGGTTGAATGTCATCCGGTTGGGATCGGCAAAGCGAGGTGGAGTTGAAATCTGGTATGGAATCGGGCCCGCGGGTTGCGGTGATCGGTCTGTTCCCGCCGCCGGGGGGAGAGTGCTTGCGGGAGGGCTCGATCGCGACCTGTGTCCACCAGTTTCTGGTCCACTGTCCAGACGATTGGCGCGATCGCCTGTTGGTCCTGGCCAACGAGGTGGAAGGCCATACCGGTCTGTCCACAGAGCTGGGTGTAAAGATCGACCGTTGTTGGAAGCGGGGCAAGTTTTCCTGCTTCCGCGATCTGATCGCCGCCCTGGACCGCCATCGTCCGGACGTGGTGCATCTCTATTACGAGATTTTCCTCTTCGGTGGAATCCCCCAGGCCATGTTGGTCCCCTGGATGTTATGGCAGATTCGTAGGCGGGGAATCCCGTGCCTGCTGACGGTGAGCAATCTAGTACCTTGGGCGAAGCTGACCTTCCGGTACATGCGCTGGACGCACACCCCACCGTTCCCCTGGCTTGCGAAGCCGTTTTTGCGTCTCTTTTACGGCTTGGTTTTCCGATGGGTTGGACCGATCACGACATTTGAGGGGGGCGCGGTTGAAACGCTGGTGGGCGACTATCGTTTAGAGCGGGAACGGGTGGAGGTGATCCCGCTCGGATTGGAGCTGCGGACCCGATCAGATGGTCGGTCCGAAGCGCGGGCCCGCCTGGATTTGCACGAGGATCGCCTGGTTTTTCTCTTCTTTGGCTACCTGACGCGGTACAAGGGGATTCGGATCCTGTTGCGTGCCTTTCGTCGGCATCGGGAGCGGCATCCGGAGAGCATCCTCCTGGTGGGCGGGGGCAAGCCGACGCGAATGGAAGGCCGAGCCGACTACGAGCGGTTTTGGGCTGATCTCAATCGGATCGCGGAGGAGATCGGCCCGGACGGGGTCCGCATGCTTGGGTATGTCGAGTCGGGGGTCACGACCGATCTCTTTGCCGCCGGGGATCTGCTCTGCATGCCGTATCGGGTGCATATGTCCTCGAGTGGGCCGCTTGTCACGGGTGCATCTTGGGGACTTCCGATGATGTTGAGCGCTGCGTTTGCGGACATTGTCGGTGAGGATTGGCCGTTGGTGAAGGCGGAGGAGCAGGAGATGGTGGAATTCCTGGACCGATTTGCAGAGAGCCCTGCCTTTCGAAGGGATTTGGCAGAGCACACGGAAAGATGGACGGGTGGGCGTCCGGGGCTTCGGGAGGTTGCCGAACGGTATGTGGCGAGGTATCAGGCAATGTGGTCGGCCAAACCGAGGAAGCGATAGATCGAGGGAACGATGTCTAAGTCAAAGCGAAGCAAGGGTGCGAAGCGCAAGATGCCCTACGGCTCGGTCCCGGCGGGGGGCGGAGTGGAGACCCCGGCGGTGGTGACCGAGGCTGGAGCTTCGCCGTCGCGGCCGAGTCGGTGGTGGCCGTGGGCCGTATTGGTACTTGTCCTGCTGCCCGTGTTGTTGCTTTTGGGAAAGGGTTGGACGGGGGCGTCGTTGCTTTTTGGAATCGATTATTCGACCACGAACGCGGTCGCCCAGCGGCGGGTGTTGGATCAGAATGCCTGGTACACCTGGATGCCTTTTTTTCGAATGGGCGCGCCGGCGGTCAAACTCCTCGGGGTATCGACTTGGCTGTTGCAGTGGTTTGATCCGCATCGCTTTCTGCCGGTGAACTACAGTCTGATGATTCTGGTCGGCGGGCTTGGAATGTATCTCTGGACGCGGATCCTGGGATGCTCCCGGCTGGTGGCGGCCTTTGCCGGCGGCGCCTTCATGTACAGCTCCGGGATGATCGGGTACATCTATCCCGGTCATTTGAATCGCATGGATTGCGCCTATTGGGGGCCATGGACCTTCTTCCTGGTGGAGCGTGCCCGGCGTACGGGCCGTTGGTGGGCGCACGGGTGGGTGGGTGTCCCGCTCGCGCTGATGCTGCTTGCGCACGACCCGCAGACCGCGGCGCGACTGATCCGCGATGCCGGCCGCAGCGACGCAGACCGCGATGTACACCGGCGTTTGGGTGGCGGTGTATTACGTGGTGGGTTGGGTCGGCGAAGCGCGTACGCACGCATGGCGTCCTGGGCGCTGGATGGTTGGGTCGATGGGTGGAGCACTGTTCGGGGCCGGCGTGGCCTTGGTGTTTGGACTGCAGGCGGTCCTCTTTTTCGGCTGGCACATGAATGCCAAGGGGCTGGGCGGCGTTCGGACCGAGGCGGACCGTTGGGAGTATGCGACTCAATTCTCTTTTCCGCCGGAGGAGACGGTCACCTTTTTCACTACCGGGTATCTCTTCGGGGGTGCCTCGCAGGAAGCGTATGCAGGCCGGGTCGCGCTGAAGCTGCATGACGATTACATGGGTGCTTGGGTGGTCCTGTTTGCGGCGATCGGCCTTTGGGCATGCCGGCGGCGGGCGGAGGCGCGGTTCCTCGGGGTGATGGCCCTGTTTTCACTCCTGATCGCATGGGGGCGGTTTTTCCCGGTCTACCAATGGATCTACGCGTTGCCGACGATGAAGATGCAGCGCACCCCGTGGCGATGGATCTATTTGGTGCAGCTGGCTGTACCGGTCCTGGCGGCACTCGGCATGGAGGCTGTGCGCTCCCTGATGGCGCGCGATGTGGATGGGCGATGGGCCCGATTGCGGAAGGCATCAGCCGGGCTGGCGCTTGGGGTCGGCCTCCTCTTTGCCTTGACGCTGATCGGCTGGCTCGACGCCCGGGGGGGGCTGGGTGGGAAGGCATCGCTGTCCGCCCTGCGATGGTTGGCGGTCTGGCGGACCGCGCTGGTGCTCTTTTTAGGGCTGGGTTGGTGTTGGCTGACGATGGGAATGCGACGGGAGGGCCGATGGGGGCTGGCGCGTTCGGATTGGTTTGTTCTGGGTTTGCTCTGCCTGACCCTGATCGATTTGGGCGTAAACGCCCGGCGGTTTGTGCAGTGGGTGGACCGCGATTTCTATCGCGCCGATGCGTTGGTGGAGGAACTGAAGGCGGACCCGGATCTGTTCAGGGTGAAACTGGGGCCTGGGGGGAGTCCATATCTCAACCAATTGAACACCTTCCATTTTCGATATCACGCAGTCGCATCGGCTGACCCTCCGTCCAGTGAGCGTGTGCCTCGGCTTTATGAGGCCTTTCTGGATGCGGTTCAGCAGGGGCGGATCCCGTTCGAGAACTATCTCCGTATCTTCAACATCAAGTACCTGATCTGGCCGCAACCGCTTCCTGAAGAGACGCGACCGGTCTTCACCCCGATCATGGGTGGACAGGCGGCCCATCTCTACCGATACGAGCGCTGGATGCCCCGCTTCCTACTGGTCCCTTCCTGGGAGGTGGTGGATGGGGATGCCCAGCTCGAGCGGCTTTCGGATGAGGCATGGGACCCGCGGCGGCGGGTCTTCGTCAGCGCGTCCAAGGTGTGGCCGGAAGGCTTTACCGCAGAGGTTGAGCCAGGCGCGGTGGAGCCGGAGGGTGTGGTGGTTCCTCGGCGGGTGACGGCAACGGTGTTGGAGCTGGAGGTTCAGGCGGACCGTTCCGCGATCCTGTTGTTGAGCCAGTATTACGATCCCGATTGGACGGTCCATCTGGACGGCGTGCCGGCACCTTTGCTTCGGGCGAATCACCTGATGCAGGGGGTGGCGATCCCCCCGGGCGGCCATCGCGTGGAATTGCGGCACACGCCGTCGATGGTGGGGTTCCGGGTGACGCAGGCGAGCTGGTGGGTATTGTTGGCCGTCTTGACCGCTACCGGGATTCGACGTGTGCGTCGGCGGGATGCAAAACGGCATCCGGGGGAGGAGCGCGATGGATAGGGTTCTGGTCGTCATGCCGTGTTACAACGAGCGCGAGAATCTTGGACGCATCATCCCCGAAGTGTTGGAAGTGGTCGGGGGTGTGGATCTGTTGATTATTGACGACGGCTCACCGGACGGCTCCGGGGCGGTTGCGCAGGAGTGGGCGGATCGTGAAACGCGGGTGCGGGTGATTCACCGCGAGGGGAAGCAGGGATTGGGCACCGCGTACATAGTGGGATTCCGGCAGGCACTGGAGGACGGGTATGATGCGGTGATTCAGATGGACGCCGACCTGAGCCACACGCCCGCGGTCATTCCGTGGCTGCTGGCGAACCTTCCCGAGGGTGGGATTGTGGTCGGGTCACGGTATCTCGGGGGGATTCGGATTCTGAACTGGCCCCTGGTGCGGTTGTTCCTGAGCGTTGCCGCGCGATGGTACGTGCGGTTGATCACGGGGATGCCGCTGTCCGACCCGACGAGCGGCTTCACCTGTATCGACCGCAGCGCCTTGGCGGCCGTGGATCTGGGCAGGTTACATTCCAACGGCTACAGTTTTTTGACGGAGCTGAAGTATGTCCTTTGGCGGCATGGCTGCCCGATGCGTGAGTTCCCGATCGTGTTTTGCGATCGGACCGACGGCCGCTCGAAGATGAGTGGTGCGATCATCTTTGAGGCGCTCTGGCGCACATGGCTGTTGCGGCTCCGCTGGCGGCAGGGTGATAGGCGATACGGGTCGGTGGAACCGGCGGCATGGGTCCCTCGCAGGACGCAAACGGTGTTTGACCCGCCGCAGCCTCCCGTGGGAATTGAGAAATCCGCCGGATGAAGGATGGAATGATTGGAATGAAGGATCCTTTAGGATGAACAAAGTCTTTCGAGCGATTGACCTCTGGGCGGGGCTGGCCGCGGGGCTGATGGCCCTGTTCGTCTATGGATATACCCTGATGCCGGACGTGGGTTTGGAAGACTCCGGCGAGTTGATAACCGCCGCCTGGAACCTGGGGGTACCGCACCCGCCGGGCTATCCGATATGGACGCTTTTGGCCTTTTTGTTTTCTCGGATTCCGGTGGGGACGGTGGCATGGCGGGTCAATTTCCTCTCCGCCTTCTTCGGCGCTGTGACGGTGGGCTTGGTGGTTTCGCTCACGCTTGCCGCGGTGCGTGTGCAGTTGCAGAGTATCCCCCTCTTTCGCAAGCGGCTTGATTTTATGCAGCGGGAGCGGTTGGCGGTCTGTGTTGCCTTGGCCGCCGGCTTGATGCTGACGGTGAGCGCGGGGCTCTGGTCGCAGTCGGTGATCGCCGAGGTATACAGTCTCAACGCCTTCTTCTTCATGGGTATTCTGGCCATGATGTTTCTCTGGCTGTATCGGCCCGAGCGGATGTGGGCGTTCTACCTCATGGTGTACCTGTTCGGGTTGGGTTTGACGAACCATCAGACCCTGCTGTTGTTGTTGCCGGCATTCCTTCCCCCGATCTGGATGAACAACAGGCGGCTGTTCTGGCAGTTGGCCTCCTTCGGGTGTGTGTTACTGGGCGGGTTTCTCTGGTGGCACGGGATGGCCTCGACCGGCATCTTCGGCAGGCTATTGGAGGGGGCGGAGCCGCAGGGGCTTTGGTTGTTCGGTGGTGTGATCCTCTTGGGTCTGGCCGGGGTGTTCGGCTGGCTCTCCGGGGGGCGTGATGGCTTGATGCATCCGGCATTGATGCTGGGTTGGGTGTTATCCCTGATCCTGCTCTACTATGGTCTGACCGGGTCGAGTCCGGAGTACGCGGTATTTGAAGAGGTCAACGGCATCTTTGGCCGGCGTGTCCTGTTGACTGTGGCTGGTTTGCTCTTCCCGGCGGTCTTCGGTGGGATCTACTGGGCAAGACGGGAGCGGTTTCGGGATTGGCACGCGCCCTATGTATCGGTCTTGCTGGTGGCTCTGGGTTTGAGTTTCTACCTGTTCATGCCGCTCATTGCGCGGGGCAATCCGCCTTTGAATTGGGGGTACACGCACACGGTGCACGGCTTCTGGCACCATGTCCGCCGGGGGCAGTATGCGGAGTTGAGTTTGGCGCGCACCATGAACACGGCTTGGTGGCAGTTGCGTTCGTTCTGGGGTGACTTCCAGGTGCAATTCGGCTCGATCCCGATCTTCCCGTTGATGAAGGAGCCGATTCTTCGGGTGCCGTACGCGGTCTTTCTCGGGCTGATTACCTTCGTGTCGTATCCGTGGTTGGGGCGACGGGGGCGTGCGTGGTTCCAGTTCTGTGTGCTTGGCTTCCTGTTCCAGGGCCTTGGGTTTGTCTTTTTGAACAATCCCTCGCTGGACATTCACAGCCTGTTTACACAGCGGGTCTTCTTCATTCTCTGCCACTGCATTTTTGCGATCTGGCTCGGAGGTGGAATGGCCATGATCCTGGCCTGGATGATGGCGCGCCGGGATGCGTTTGTGGGATTGGGACCGTGGGTATGGAACCGCATGGGCGCGGTGGGCATGGGTTTGATTTTCTTGCTGCCGACCTTGGGTTTGCGTGGCAACTGGGAGCGGTGCGAGAAGCGGGGGCACGATTTCGGTTACATTTTTGGTTACCGCATTCTGGAGAACCTTCCGCCCTCCGCCATCTTTTTTGGCGGTACGGATCCGGGACGGTTTGTGCCGATGTATTTCATCAACACCCCGTCGGTGAACGGGGAGCCGTTCCATCCGGATGCCTATCTGATCACGCAGAATGCGCTGGCCGACCAGACTTACATGAAGACGCTGGTGGATCGGTACAGCCCTCAGAGCACGGTATTCAGTCCGGATGGCGATCCGACGAACGACCGTACCGGCTGGTTGGCGGGGCTGGCCAAGAGCCGGTGCATGGAGCGACGGATCTGGCTGCCGGACCGGGATGAGATGACTGCCGCCTTTGCCAAGCTAGTGGAGGATGGCAGGCGGACCGGGCGGGTCCCGGGTGGCGGTGGGGTGGAGCTTGACGCTACGGGCAAGGTGAACGTGACCGGGGTCGGCGCGGTGATGAAGATCAACGAGACGCTGATTCAACGGATATGGGAGGAGAACAAGGAGGGGCATGAATTCTTCATTGAAGAGAGCTATGTCATTCCTTGGATGTACCCCTATCTGACTCCCTACGGCTTGATCATGAAGCTGCATGCGGAACCGTTGGAGGGAGGGATCCCAGAGGATTTGATCGCGCAGGACTTCGCCTATTGGGAGGAGCTGATCGAGGAGTTGGTGGCGAGGCCTGAATACCATCGGGACGAGATGGCCCCGAGGACCTTTGCGAAGCTGCGAAGTTCGATGGGCGGGCTGTACTTGTACTGGGCGAACCGTTTGCGGGAAGGCCGCATGTACGAGTATGCGGAGCGTGCCCTACGTGAATCGCTGGAATTGTACCGCCCCTTGCCGGAAGCGAACTACCGGCTGGCGGAGTTACTGGTGCAACTCGATCGGCAGGAGGACGCGCTGGCGGTGATTGACGGGTATTGGGAAGAGGATCCGATGAATGCGCGGATCCCTGCGATTCGGCAAAGGATCGAGGCCTCAAAGGAGTTGCGGGACGAGGCGAAACGTTTGTTGGCGCGGTTGGAGGGTGAGCCGGAGGATGTGGAGGGGCTGTTCGCGCTGGCTCGGGTCTATGGGATGCGCAACATGTTCATTGAAGCCAACGCCGCGGTCAATCGACTTTTGGAGTTGCGTACCGATGATGCTACGGTTGGGCGTATCATCAGGTTGTATGCGGAGCTGGGGCGTCCCAACGAGCAGGCTCAGCTGATGGAGGAGTTGGTACGGCGTCATCCGGAGGAGTGGCGGCAGCGGTTGGAGCTTGCAGGGTTGTATGCCTCGCAGGGAATGGTGGAGGAGTCGCTTCGCCACCTCAGGGAAGCCACGAAGGTGGGAGGTTATCCGGCACGGGAGGCGGTCACGAAGGACCGCCGGTTTGAGTATCTCTATGACCGTCCTGACGCAGCTGCGCTGTTCGGGGAGATGGGAATCTCCATATTGCCGCGTGCGGTCCCGGGCGGCCGTATTGAATGAGCAAGACGGGTTCCGAAAAGGTCAATGCCGAAGCAAGCTCGAGGTCGGGGTCGGTATCGGTATCGAAAGGACGCGGGATGGGATTCGGACATGAAAAACCGGGTACCGCAACCGAATTATTGCGGTGCGGACACAACTCGGCCGTGAAGTTTGAGCGGTCCATGAGAGCCAGGTGCCAATCAGAGCGGGAATCGATCCCGATCCCGATCCCGGCCATGATTTGACGGATTGGCCACCATTGCCTGGAGGGGACGCAGGAAGGAGCGTGCCATTTG
>CALLYA010000095.1 GCA_937875495.1 uncultured Verrucomicrobiota bacterium | reverse complement strand
GGTGGCCACAGCTTCGTGCCTTCGTGGCTTCGTGTGAGGCATCCGCCTCTGCGCCTCTGCGCCTCTGCGCGAGAACCTCCGGGGTGTGTGGGGTGGTCAGAGGATTCGACGCACGGTTTCGAGGGGGAGCGGGTGGTGCGCGAGGCCGGACTCCTCCAGGAGCGCTTTGAACCAGTGTTCGTCGCTCTCGGTCTCGAATTCGAAGCCCATCAGGGCGCGCCCGACCTGTTCACCGGTGGAGGCGTAATTGAAGTAGCAGATGCTGGTGCGCTGGCCGACCACGCGCATGAAATCGAACAATGCGCCCGGGCGTTCCGGGAACTCGAGGATGCAGAAGAAGGGCTTGGCCCAGAGGTCGGACTCGTAATGAATGATACGGAAGTCGACATCGGCCTCGCCGGTGACCTCTTTGGCCTCGATCCCGAGGAGCGCGAGTTGGCGATCGAGTGCGGCGAACTGGGCATCGGTGCCTTCGCACCCGAGCACAGGCCATGCGTAGTCCCGATGCAGTTTCCCGTACTGGAAATCGAAGATATTGATCCCATCGAGCGCCTGTTCCAGGAGCTGAATCAGCGATCCGGTCTCCTCGCGGATATGGAAGCGGAAGAAGCGGCGGCGCTTGAGTCCGATCCCTGCGCGGCGGGCGATCCAGGCGAGCTGCTCGAAATCGACATTCCCGCCGCTGATGATAGCGATCGGGCGTGCGCCCGAGGGCGGTTTTTGTTTGAGCATGGCGGCGACGCCGAGCGCGCCGCTCGGCTCGGGCAGAATTCGGGCGTGCGACCAGAGCAGCTGAATGGCGGCACAGACCAGGTCGTTGGAGAGGGTAATGATCCCGTCCAGCAGTTCGGCGCAGAGGGGGGTGGTCAGGTCGCCGGTTTGGCGGACCGCTGTCCCGTCGCAGAAGACATCGACGTAATCGAGCGGGGAGGGGACTCCGCCGGCATCCATGGCGCGCTTCATGGACGCCTGTCCCTCGCCTTCGACGCCGATGACTTGGATATCCGGGTAGTAGGCCTTGAGCCAACAGGCGACACCGGCCGCGAGGCCGCCGCCGCCGATCGGCACATAGACGGTGGTGAAGGGGCCCGAACCGCTCAGCACGATCTCGTCCGCAACGGTGCCCTGACCGCCCATCACCTCGAGATCGTCGTAGGCGGGAATGGTGATCAGGTCATGTTCTTTTGCGTACTTCTTCGATGCCGCGGCGGCCTCGTCGTAGGTATCACCGACGATGCGGATGGTGACATGATCACCGCCGTGCTTGGCCACCGCGGCGCGCTTGGTGCCGGGGGTGTTGCTTGGCATGAAGATGGTCGCCTGCATGTCGAGCCTGCTCGCGGCCAGGGCGACTCCCTGGGCATGGTTCCCGGCCGAGGCGGCCGTGACGCCTTGGGTGCATCCGTTTTCCGCCAGAATGGCCATCTTATTGAAGGCCCCGCGCCACTTGTAGGCATGGACCTGTGAAAGGTCTTCGCGCTTGAGCCAGAGGCGCCCGATCTCGGGGATATCGAGTTCCTCGGTTGGCGTGGCGCTGCCGACGCGGTAGACACGGCGGCGGGCCATCATGATTTCACGAAGGAGATCCTGGCGTAGATGGGACGGTTCGAAGCTCATGATTGGGCAGGGTCTGAGGCTGGAGGTTGTCCGAAAAGGTAGCTGGAGGTTGTCCGAAAAGGCAGTCGCTTTCCCGCGCCGGCTTTCCCATCCGGATCCGGAGAGTCTCCCGCAGAGGGCGCGGAGGGCGCGGTGGCGTTTTCGACCTGCCTATGGGGGTGGGTAGGCTTCACGCTCTGCCCCCTACCAATTTGGGAAATTTTTTTTGGATATACCGTGTCTGCAGGCCGACAGGGATCAGGCGCGATCGCCGGCCATGATCCTCGTCTTCCTTGCCCCCGTACTCGTACTCGCTCTCCCAACTTCTGCTGGTCTAGTTCCATTCGCATCCTCGTGTACGGGAACGTGTACCGCTTCGCTGTGTTCGTGTACGTGTACGT
>CALLYA010000094.1 GCA_937875495.1 uncultured Verrucomicrobiota bacterium | reverse complement strand
GGACAGATCGGACAGATCGGACAGATCGGACAGATCGGACAGATCGGACAGATCGACAACCAATGCCTGGAGGCGACGCCTGAAGGATCGCGCTTTTTTCGGATGACCTCTCGCTACGCGCGAAGATCGCGTCGTGAGGGCTGCTCGCAAACGGACGGGCTGGCCTTGGTCGGGGGAGGAGATTACTGGGCGACGCGGGGGTGCCTCCAGGATGCTGCTTACCCGGACTGCCAAGACGTGGAGTCACCCTTGCCGCTATCGGATGCGGCGATCCAGGCCAGGATGGGAGTCCGCGCCGCCCAGTGTAAATCTCCAGGGGTCTTCAGAAGCCTGTTGCAGTTGTTGCAACCGCGATCGGTCTCTGAACTGTATGAAACAACCCGCACGGAGCGGCGGGTAGACAATTTGCTTTCCCTAAATGCGGACGGAGAGACGTCGGCAGGCGGCATTCTACCGGTCTGAGCGGTGTTATGACGCGAACAGTTTTTTTCGGAAGATGAAGAAGACGGCACCGAGGATGCACAGTCCTGCCCAGAGGTAATCGGAGTTCGGCTTCTCCTTCAGATAGAAGATGGAGAAGGGGAGGAAGATGGTGAGGGTGATCACCTCTTGCAGGATCTTGAGCTGGCCGACGTTCATGACCTGATGGCCGATGCGATTGGCCGGAACCTGAATCAGGTACTCGAAGAGGGCGATGCCCCAGCTGACCAACGCGGCGACGAGCCAAGGTGCGTGGGCGAAGCTCTTGAGGTGGCCGTACCATGCGATGGTCATGAAGATGTTGCTGCAACAGAGCAGCAGGATCGCGATCAGATAGGGCTGCATACACACGGGTGGCCGGCATGGCATCCGGACGATTCGTTCCTGAGGGTTGTGGTCGACCGCCATGCAAAAGTTGCGGATGCGCTGCGGTGCGCGCATCCGCCGAAGGTCAGATCAGGCCCTTTTCCCTGCGCCGATCGATGACGCGTTTGGCCTTGCCGCCGAAGCGCTCCAGGGTTTGCGGCTCGACGAGTTTCACTTCCATCCGGATGCCGGTCACGCTCTGGATCTCGCGATCGATGCGATCGCGGAGACGTTGCATCTGGCGCATTTCGGAGGAGAAGTCCTCTGGTCGGATCTCGACGTGCACGATCACTTCGTCCATGATGTGCGGCCGGTCAACTTCGATGAGGTAGTGTGGCGCGGTCCCCTCGACGCGCAGGAGCGCCTCTTCGACCTGGGACGGGAAGACGTTGACGCCCTTGATGATGAGCATGTCGTCGCTGCGTCCGATGACCCGGCTCATGCGGTGGGTGGTACGGCCACAGGGGCAGGGCGCGCTGGTGACTGTCGCGATGTCGCGGGTTCGGTAGCGCAGGAGCGGCATGGCCTCTTTGGACAGGCAGGTGATGACCAGCTCGCCCGGCTCGCCTTCGGGCACGGGCTCCAGGCTGTTCGAATCGAGGCACTCGATCAGGAAGTGGTCTTCCTGGAAGTGCATGCCGACCCGGTAGGCGCACTCGCCGGATACGCCTGGGCCGATGATCTCGGAGAGGCCGTAGTTGTTGAAGGCGAAGATACGCAGGTCACGCTCAATATGTCGCCGCATGTCCTCGGTCCAGGGCTCCCCTCCGAGGTGGGCGAACCGGAGTGGGAATCGATCCATATCGATATCGCCGGCGTTGGCGACCTCGGCGAGGTTGCAAGCGTAGGAGGGGGTGCAGATGAGGACCTGCACCTGTAGGTCCTGCATCAGGAGGAGCTGGCGCGGGGTATTACCGGCACTGGCGGGAACCACGGCGGCGCCGACGTTTTCGAGTCCTTGATGCAGACCGAAGGCGCCTGTGAACATGCCGTAGCCGAAGGATACCTGAGCGGTATGCTCGGGGCGGAGGCCGCCGGCGACCAGGAAGCGTGAGCAGAGCTCGGTCCAGACGTTGAGATCGTTGCGTGTATAGGCGACGAAGGTGGGGCGGCCGGTGGTCCCGGTGGAGCCGTGATAGCGAACGACCTGGTCGCGGGGAACGGCGAGGAATCCGAGTGGATAATGCTCGCGGAGGTTGGCTTTGGTGGTGAACGGGAGTCGACGGATATCGTCCAGGCTCTTGATTTGATCGGGAGTGACGCCTGACTGCCGGAAGGCGTCCCGATAGAACGGGACGTTCTGAATGCGAGCGACAACCTCTCTGAGGCGGTGCAGCTGAAGGGCTTCGAGGTCAGTGCGGGGCAGCGTTTCCTGATCAGAGAGGATGGCGTTGTCGATGACGGCCTGGGCGTGGGAATCGTCGAATGGGTTCACGGTGATCTCGCGGAAAAGGGTTCAAGGAGAGGCGGTTGTTTGCCTCTCCTTGAAACGTGTTGACGGATGGGTAGGATGGAATGGTTCCCCTGCACGGGCAGGGGGCTGGAGTTTTTTTAAATGAATTGTTCGGTCAGGAGATGATCCCGAGCCGGTTGAAGAGGTCGACGCGCTCGATGATGTTGAAGTTGGCCGCGCCGAGCACGTGGATGGCCTTGTCCGGATCGTCGAAGCGGAAGACCAGGACCCCCTTGTCGCCGAGTTTGTCGGTAAAGGCGTACATGTACTCGATGTTGATGCCGCCCTGTTCTGCGATATCGAGGACCTCGGCGAGGCCGCCGGGGCGATCGGGGACTTCGATGGCGACCATCTCGGTCACATTGACGACGAAGCCGGCGTCCTTGAGGACCTGCTTCGCCTTCTCCCAATCCTTGACGATGAGGCGCAGGATGCCGAACTGTTCGGTATCGGCGAGTGAGAGCGTGGTGATGCTGATGCCAGCCTCCGCCAATTTGCGGCAGGGGCCCACGAGTTGACCGGGCTTGTTTTCCAGGAACACGGAGAGCTGATGGATTTTCATGTGACCTCCCTGACCTAATTAAAGTTGAGTTACTCGGCGAGTTGCCGACGATCGATGACCCGCTTGGCCTTGCCCATACTGCGTTCGATGGTTTGCTGCGGCACCAGGTGGAGTTTGACCCGCAGGCCGACGGTATGTTCGATGGAGTTGGCGAGTTTTCGTTGCAGCTCCTCCATGGCACTGATGGTGTCGGAGAAGACCTCCGGCGTGATCTCGACCTGCACTTCGATCTGATCCAGGCCGCCTTCGCGGGTGAGGATGATCTGGTAGTGCGGTAAGGTACCTTCAATCGCGAGAATAGCAGCCTCGATCTGGGAGGGGAAGACATTCACTCCGCGGATGATAAACATGTCGTCGCTGCGACGGCTGATCCGCCGGATGCGGCGCACGGTTCGGCCGCAACTGCACGGCTCCGCGATGATGTTGGTGATATCGCGTGTGCGGTAGCGGATCATCGGCATGGCGAACTTGTTGAGGGTGGTCAGCACCAACTCGCCTTCCTCGCCGTCTGGAAGCGGAGTGCCGGTGGTCGGATCAATGATTTCCGGCAGGAAGTTGTCCTCAAAGACATGGAGTCCGTTTTGGGCGTCGCACTCGGAAGCGACGCCGGGTCCGATGATCTCCGAGAGGCCATAGATGTCGTAGGCCTTGATCCCTGCTTCATCCTCGATGTGTTGCCGCATCTGTGAAGTCCACGGCTCGGCGCCGAAGATACCGACGCGCAGGGGCAGGCTCTTGAGATCGACGCCCAGTTCGCGTGCGCGCTCGATCACATGGACGAAGTAAGAGGGCGTGCAGCAGACGGCGGTGACGCCGAAGTCCTTCATGACCATGATCTGGCGTTCAGTATTGCCGCCGGAGATGGGGATCACGGTGGCGCCGAGGGTTTCCGCGCCGTAGTGCGCGCCCAGGCCGCCGGTGAACAAGCCGTACCCGAACGCGTTCTGGACGATATCGCCCGGGTGCACGCTACAGGCGGCGAAGGTGCGTTGCATGACGTTGGACCAGACATCGAGGTCGTGCTGGTCGTATGCGACGACGATCGGCTTGCCGGTTGTACCGCTGCTGGCGTGGAGCCGTACGATCTCATCCATCGGGCTGGCGAAGAGGCCGAAGGGATAGGTGTCTCTCAGGTCGGTCTTCACCATGAACGGGAGCTTGGCGATGTCGCTGATGTCTTGGATGCAATCAGGCGTCAGGCCGCGTTCCTCCAAGCGGCTCCGAAACAGGTCCTGATGCTCGTACGCCCTGCGGACGATTGCCTGCAGGCGTTGGAGTTGTAGGGCACGCAGCTGATTGGGTGGGAGGTAATCGGGCGAGCTGACGGATTGAAAGGCGTTGGGCTGGCCATTGTGATGGTTCATCAGGATCCTCCGAGGGGGTGATGGAAACGCGTGCAATGGGTTAGTGGGGTGAGGCTTTCGCCCAAAGAGCCGATCTCCCCGTCGAAACCACGACGGCCTCGGGAGAGGTCCGCCTTGGAGCATGGCCGGGAGGTGCGGCCGGTGAGGGGTCAGGCAGGTGGCGCGACCTGGTGGTCGCCCGCGAGGGCGATCCCCAAATCAAACGCCTGTTCGTTGATGGCGTGTACCTTTTCCTTCAGGTTGGCATGCAGCGCCTCGATCCAGCAATTGCGCGGGATCTGGGGCAACGCCGCACTCAGAATACCGAGCAGGACGATGTTGAGGCTGCGCGGATGAGGCAGCGTCTGGGGATCGACGAGCGCCGGTGTGAGGAGCGTGCCGCCCGGTTTCAAATGGGTACGGGCCAATTCTACCTGGTCCTCGGAGAGAACCACGACAAAATCGGCGGTTCCCGGGGGGACCATAGGACTGAGGATTTCCTGGCCGAAGCGGACGTCGGACGCGACGCTTCCGCCGCGTTGGCTCATCCCGTGGACCTCCGCCTTCTTCACGTCGAAACCGGCGCCGAAGGCGGCTTCCACGAGGATGTCCGAGGCCTTGATCACACCCTGGCCGCCGAGGCCGGCAAGAACTACGTTCACGACGGGCTGACTCATCCTTCACCTCCATCACCGCAGGTTGTGCAGGCCGTGGCTTGGGCCAATCTTTCGTACTCCTTGATCTTGCCGACTGCGAGGATGCAGGGGCGGCGCGCGATGATCACGGAGAGTTTTCCGGAGGCGAGGCAGCTGTCGACCAGCTGTTCGAATTTTTCGGTGTCACCCCACGGATCGACGACGTGGACCTGCTCGACGCCCATGGCCTCCAAGACCTTTTCGAAGACGATCTTCCCGGTCGGTTGATGGTCCAGGGTGCGTCCTGTGCCGGGGTGCTCCTGCTGGCCGGTCATGGCGGTCGTACCGTTGTCCAGGATCAGGAGGAGGTGTCCCGTTGGGGGGGGATTATAGACCATCTCGGCGATGCCGGTCAGGCCGCTGTGGACAAACGTGCTGTCTCCGATGACGCTGACGACCTTGCGTGCCTGGTCTTCGGGTAGGACGTGGCGGAGGCCGAGTCCGACCCCGATACTGGCGCCCATGCAGACACAGGTATCGATCGCCTCGAAGGGTGAGAGCACCCCGAGGGTGTAGCAACCGATGTCTCCGGCGACGATGCAGCCGCGATCGCGCAGGGTCTGAAAGACCGTGCGATGCGGGCAGCCCTTGCAGAGTTCGGGCGGCTTGCCGGGAGTCGGCGGCGGTTCGGGGGAGCGGTCCTTGTCGAGGATGCGCCGGACACGCCCGACGTTGAACTCGCCGAATCGGTACATCTCAGGCTTGCCCTCGACGGCGATGTAGTTGGCTCGCAGCAGTTCTTCGAGGTAGGGGTCGCCCTCTTCGATGACGCGCAGATCCGTGAAGTCGTTGGCATCGATGAACTCCTCGATCGCCTCCATCGGCAGGGGGTGCGTGAGACCGATTTTCAGGATCCGGGCCTCTGGGGCCGCCTCCCGGCAGTGGACGGCCGAGATACCGGAGGTGATGATGCAGAGTTTGGCGTCTTGCGGACCGTAGGTCGTGAGCAGGTCGCGAGCGAACTGGCTCTTTTCGAGTTTGGTCAGTTTATCGCGCAGCCGCCGGTGGGCGGGGCGTGCATAAGCGGGAATCATGACTCGCCCCGGGATATCTTTCACGTAGTGCGGCGCAGCCGGCTTTTCGGTGGGCGGCGTAGGCCGGACGACGGTCTTGGAATGGCAGACGCGGGTCGTCATCCGCAGCATGACGGGCAGCTTGTACTCCGCCGACAGGCGCAGGCCTGCCAGGGTATAGTCGTAGGCCTCTTGCGAGTCCCCCGGCTCCAGCATCGGGATCGCGGCCGCGACGGCAAACCGCCGGTTGTCCTGTTCGTTCTGGCTGGAGGCCATGCCGGGGTCATCGGCCGAGACCAGCACCAACGGACCTGACGCGCCGATGTAGGCGGCGGTGAAGAGTGGGTCTGCCGCGACATTGACGCCGACATGCTTCATGGTCACGAGCGTGGCTGCGCCGCCGAAGGACGCACCGAGGCCGACCTCCAGGGCGACCTTCTCATTGGGCGACCATTGTGCATGTCCACCGAGCCGGGCAAAATTCTCGAGGATCTCCGTCGATGGCGTTCCCGGGTAGCCCACGCCGAGCGCGACCCCGGCTTGGTAGGCGGCCAGGGCGACGGCCTCGTTTCCGCTCAACAACATTCGCTCAGGATGATTCATCCAGTAGATTCCTTTTCCTTGATGCTGACCGAGCGCTCCCGTGCCGGGGACCCGATCCTCTGCTGCGCATCGCGCAGTCGACCGGACCGCTCAGGGCTCGCCTCGGGGCGGAGCCGTCGGTCCGATCGCCGGAGATTAAACCAGGCTATCCTGTCTGGGATCGAGTGGAAAATCGAATCGGGAACGATCAAATCCGGGAAATAATCGGAAGTCCGGCCTTGGGCCGGACGCCTGAGGCCTAAGGGCCACAGGCGAGGTCGGAGGTCAGGTTCCGGCCTCGTGGCAGGAAGCTTGAGGCTGGTGCCTCAAGCGGGAGGTCAGAGGTCCGCTATGGAACGGGCGCTGGCAGTGGGATATTGGACTTTCGTACGTGAGGGTGAGCGGACGGGCTGTAAAGTATAGCCTGGCCCTGAAACGTACACGTACACAGCGAAGCGGTACACGTTC
>CALLYA010000093.1 GCA_937875495.1 uncultured Verrucomicrobiota bacterium | reverse complement strand
CCGGCCCCGGAGACCTTTGGTTGTGGTCCAATGGGGTTTTCGGACGGGCTCTAGCTCAGAAACGACATCAAGACGAGCCCCTCCTGGGAACCCATCCTCCCCTCATTTGGGGTCCTGAGCCAAGCGCAAAATCGCATCCTCGAGATGCTCGACCAATTCCATGGCAACCACGCCCTTGTCCGCCGGGCCGATCGCGACCGAACCACCCCAGCGGTCCATCAGCCAGATCGCGTTCTGGATCGCACCCATCCCGAGTTCGTCCCGGGAGATGTCGTTCGCCGCCAGCAAATCAAGGTGTTTCTCCTCCAGCTTCTGGCGCCCGCGCTCCCGCGGATCGCCGAACTCAGCTGCAAAGCCCAGGCGCAGCCCCTTGTACCCGAGCCGGTCGACCTCGAGCAGGATGTCCGGGTTGCGCACGAGCCGCAGGATCCAATCGCCAGGGGTCTTGCTCCGCTTGCCCGGATGCGGCTCGGCAGGCCGATAGTCCGCCACCGCAGCACACATCAACAGGCCGTTGTACCCCTCCACTCGGTCCAGCACCGCGGCACACATCTCCAACGCAGTCTCCACGAAGACGACCTCCACACCCACCGGCGGTTTGATCGCCACCGGCCCCGTGATGAGCGTCACATCATGCCCCCGCTCCACACAGGCGCGTGCAAGCGAGTAGCCCATTCGGCCGGACGAACGATTGGTAAAAAAACGGATCGCATCGACCGGCTCACGCGTCGGCCCGGCCGTTACGAGAAACCGGTGGCGAGGACGGGGTGTGTCTGATCTGTTCATGGCGGTTGAGACTCCTTGCGGCACCATCCGCCCAATGCAACCCCGCCGCAACCCCATCGGGGGGACCGGCCTGGCGGCCGGAGGCCTGAGGCCGTGGGCCCCAGGCGAGGTCGGAGGTCGGATGGGGGGTGGAGCGAAGGCTATGGGGGTGTGAACCTTCGAGGAATGGGGCGGTAGCGGGATAGTGAACGTTTGCGCATGGATATTCCACGCCGTATCACGCTTGCCATCGATACCGATTCCGATTCCGACCCCGACCCCGATTTTCTTGGTTCTTAAGCTGGAGCACGTTCGAAAACGCCTCTGCGCCTCCGCGCCTCTGAGCGAGGCCTCCGGGTCTGGATACGAGTACGAGTACGAGTAGGAGTAGGAGGAAGGCGAGGCCTGCTAAAACGGTATTTCACCCCCCCCAAAAAAAGTAGGGTGCAGAGCATGGAACCTACCCACCCCGATCGGCAGG
>CALLYA010000092.1 GCA_937875495.1 uncultured Verrucomicrobiota bacterium | reverse complement strand
CGGTAAGATCAATAACATCCGTGCCGATTTCTAACAGCAGGTCAAGGTACCTTGCTTCAAATAGCCTCGAGGTGGTGTAGGTGGCGTAAAGCCCCATCCCGACCAGTGGCAACAGGGTCAGACATAGAACGGGTAGATATAGTCGCCAAATCAGTCGCTTCCTGTGCATCACGCCCCCATGCCCACGGTTGGCAGACCGCTCCCCCTGGAGCCGCCGGTACGATTCATGGGCCAAAAGTTTTGCGGTATCCCCAGCATACGGTTAAGTTTGGGGTTTTACATCGGCTAACCATTTTTTAACACGGACACACCGTTGAGTACCGATATCGATTTGATTCAAGGGCGCATCTCCTGCGCAGGCAGCCTCTCCGAGCCGGAGGGGCGCGCTCTGTTTCAGACTCTCGAGAAATGGGTCCAATCACATAGCTCATCCAGTGACCGCCCCATGATCGTCGACCTGCAACAGGTCACCCAGATCGATAGCATGGCCGGGGCTTGGCTGCTGCGTGCCATGGAGTTGGCCAAAAAATCGGGCGTGGAAGTGCAGTTGCAGGGGATGCAGGGACAGACCGGTGAGTTCCTCAACCTGATCGCACCCCTGATCGAAAGACCGGTCCCCCAGCCGGCCAGGCCGGTCGGGTTCTTTGAGCAGATCGGCCAGACCGCGATGGACGGCCTGACGGAATTCAAAGAGGCCATCGGCCTGCTGATCGAGGTGATCTACTGGACCCTCCTTGCCCCGTTCGAAAAGAAACGCCCCCGCTGGAACGCGATCCTGGACGAGATCTTCGAAATGGGCGTTCGCGCCATCCCCATCGTCGTCCTCATTAATTACCTGCTCGGCCTGATCATCTCACTCATGTCGGCCGCGCAATTGAGACAATTCGGAGCCGACCGGTACGTCGCCGACCTCGTCGTGATCGCATTCACCCGCGAACTCGCCCCCATCATGACCGCGATCGTGATCGCCGCACGCAGCGGCGCAGCCATCGCGGCAGAACTCGCGACCATGAAGGTTCAAGAGGAGGTCGACGCCCTGAAATCGATGGGCTTCGAGGTCACTCACTTCCTCATCAGCCCCAAGATGACCGCGCTCACCATCGCACTGCCCTGCCTCACCTTCCTCGCCATGATCGCAGGCGTCGGCGGCGGCGCACACGTCGGTAAGTTCCTCCTCGATATCAATATGTCCATCTGGATCGAACAGACCCTCGGGTCGTTCGTGATCTCCGACCTCTTTCTGGGGCTCTCCAAGAGTATCCTCTTCGCGGTGATCATCGCCTTCGTCGGATGCCATAACGGATTGCGCGTGCAAGGCGGCGCGCGCGGCGTAGGCCTCTCGACCACACGCGCCGTGGTCATGGATATCTTGCTCATCATCTGCACCGACCTCGTCTTCACCGCATTCGACTATGTGATGTGACCCCTATCCCTGCCATGACCTCACGCAAACCAGATGTCGTTCTCAAAGCACATGGCCTGGACGCCCACTACGGCCCCGTTCAGGTCCTCAAAGATGTGAGCTTCGAAGTGCGCCGGGGGGAGGTCCTCGTCATCCTCGGCGGCAGCGGTTGCGGGAAGAGTACCCTGCTGAAACTACTCACCGGCCTCAAGCCCCCCTCAAGCGGTAACATCGAGTTCTGGGGCACACCCATCGAGACCCTCGACGATGATCAGCTGCGCGCCCTGCGCACCCGCCTCGGCGTCTCCTTCCAGTCCGGCGGCCTGATCCATTCCCTTTCCGTCGGTGAGAATGTCGCCCTACCCTTGCGCGAGTTCGGGAACATCCCCGAGCAAACCCTCCGCACCACCGTGCGAATGAAGCTCTTTCTCGTCGGACTCGCCGAGTACGAACATATGATGCCCGCCGAGCTCTCCGGCGGCATGAAGAAACGAGCCGGCTTCGCACGCGCCCTGGCGCTCGATCCCGAGATCGTCTTCTTCGATGAGCCCTCCGCCGGACTCGACCCCATCATGGCAGCAGGACTCGACAAACTCATTCTCGATCTGCGACGATTGCTCCATATCACCGTGGTCGTCGTGACCCATGAACTCGAGTCCATCCGCCAGATCGCCGACCGGGTCCTGATGCTCGATCGTGGGGAGGTCATCTTTTTCGGCCCCCTGACCGAGGCCCAGAACAGCGACCATCCCAGACTTCGACAATTTTTCGATCGCATGGCCGATGAGGTCATTGCGGCTCGCAACATCTAACCCAACCTACCTGCAAGCCTTTGGGCTGGCGCTCATGTCATGGCAACCCGCGCACAGAAGATCAAAGTCGGAGCATTCCTCTTCACCAGCCTCGTCCTGCTGGTCGGCCTTCTCGTGGTCGCCATCGGTTGGAACAACAACCCGATGGTGAAATACCACGTGAAATTCACCGAGACCGTGCATATCGGCCCCGGTAGCTCCGTCCGCTATCTGGGCATCACCATCGGCCAGGTCGTCGACGTCCGGATCACCCCGGACAATGAGATCATGGCCACCATTGAGGTCGATCCCTCTCGAGTCCAACTCAGAGAAGGCGTCCAAGCCAGCATCCAGAGCGTCAGCATCGCAGGCGGACAGTTCATCGATCTCCAAGGCGGCCTCCCGGACAACCCGCGCATCTCCCCCGGAGCCGTTATTCAGGCGGACCCATCCATGATGGCCCAGATGCGCTCATCCATCCCAGGGATCCTCGGCGAGATGCAGAACTCACTCGCGCATATCAACGAGGTCCTCAGCCAGTTCGGGACCAACACCATTCAGCAGATCATCGCCGACGCGCGCCTCCTGATGACCGATACCGACGCCGCCCTCGTGGAGTTCACAGGCCTCATGCGCACCGGTAAAGGTCTGATGGAGTCCAATCAAACCAATATCGAACTGATCCTCAGCCAGTTGGTCGAGACCACCGAATCCCTCAATAATAAAATCGGCGTGCTGGATGTGGAGAAGACCCAAAACTCCATGGTCGCCACCCTCGATTCGGTGCGGTCCGTCTCCGACGCCGTCGGCGAAAACGTCCCCGGCCTGCGCCGTGATTTCGAGATCGCTACCCAGAACCTCAATCAAACCCTGGAATCCCTGCGCCAAACCTCCGAAAGCATCCGCCGGCTCGTCGACTACCTGGAACGTGATCCCTCCGCGCTGATCCAGGGTAAACGCCCCACCCAATGAGACGGGCAACCCCTGCCTGGAGGTCATCACTCCCCCCCGAACTCTATCCAATCTCTACACATCAACCCCATCTCAGACCATGACAAAACGTATCCTGCCACTCGCTAGCCTGGTCGTCGCACTCAGCGGTTGCCTCCCCTCCAGCGAAGTCATCCCAGTTAAGTTCTATAGCCTCGCACCCACGGCCGTTCCTCAGCCGCCGGCTCCATCCAATCCCGCCATCCCCGGCACCAGGATCGGAATCGCACCCTTCGAATCCGTCGAGCGAATCGGCTCCAGCCTCATGGTCCGATTGCCCGCTTTCCAGGTCGCACACCTCGAGTTCGACCGTTGGGCCGACACGCCGGCAAATACCCTCACCCAACGACTCGCTATGGAGCTTCAACAGTCCGGCCGGTTTGAAGAAGTCACCGACGCCAAGAACGTCAGCCTCCCCGGCTATTACCTCAGCGGTAAGCTGCTCGCCTTCGAAGGCGTGCAATCCGACGACAGCGGCATCGCCCTCTGCCGATTCAACCTCGAACTGCGCGGTACCAAAGACCGATCCCTCGTCTGGAGCCAAATGTTCGAGTCCACCGCCGATTGGGACCCCGCCGGCGCCGCAAAGACCCTCGTCCCCGCCCTCGATCAGGCCACCCAACAGGCCGTCACACAGGCCGTCGAATCACTGGCCGAAGCCCTCGCCGCCCGCCCCGAACAATGACCGCCCCCCCCCCCTTCGACCCAGCGGGCAGTTTTGGTAGCCAAAGCCCGTCCGAAAACGCCATTGGCACAACCAAAATTCTCCCGGTGCGGATGGGGAGGACTCCCGCAGAGATCGCAGAGGGCACAGAGGATTATTGGGAGGGGGGATTGCAGATACATCGGAGCTGTTTTCTGCAACCGCTTTGGTCTGCTGAAACGGTATATCTGAAGAATCCCCCCCAAAAAAGGTAGGTCGAAAACGCCACCGCGCCCTCTGCGGGAGC
>CALLYA010000091.1 GCA_937875495.1 uncultured Verrucomicrobiota bacterium | reverse complement strand
CGATCTCTGCGGGATACCTCCCCATCCGGATCCTGAGACCTTTTCGGACGGCCTCTAGCGAGGCGGAAGTGCCGGCCGGTCCCGCCTGTCCGGCAGTTTAGTCCAACGTCCTCTATCCCCGTGCCATTGCTCCACCCAGCCTCAGCGCCTCTGCGCCTCTGCGCGAGGCCTCCGGTCATCAGCAGGTTCAACGTCCTCTATCACACAGCAATTGCCTCACCCACAGCGGACCTCCGACCTCGCCTGAGGCCCATGGGCCTCAGGCTTCCGGCCGGCCGGCCGGCCGGAACTACTGCAATCCTTCGATCGCGCGGGCGACGGCTTCTCGATGGGTCTCGATCGGTGCGGGCGACCATGTGAAGTCGGTCATACCTGCGGTGATCTCGGCCGGCACTTCCAGCAGGGAGCGGTATGCTTGCAGCGTTGCGGCGGGCTGCTGCTCGCCCTGGGCTTTCATGAGTGATTCCAAAATTACCATGTACTCATAGTCCTCAATCCCGTCTCGCAACATCTCCAGCCGAATCGACTCAACCGGTGGTTCGAGCACGGGCGTGCTTGGATTGCCGGCTGCTGCGGCGCGCGGGGGGTAGAGGAAGCGCCCGTCGCCGTTGCCCCACGGACTCTTCGCCCCTTTGGGCACCCGCTCGCCCGATGTGTGACACCAGCTCATCGGGTCGGCATACGGGTTCTGGAGTCCGTCCGGATAGGCGGCGTCACTGGTCCACCAATTGAGCGCCCAGATCAGGATGCCTTCGATATCGCGCTGCCAGGTCTGCCAGAGCCACACGCGCAGCTCCGTCGCCGGGTGATCGATGAAGAGGGTCGCATACGGCGCCTTGGGACCCGTGCAGATATACCACCAGATACGTTCTCCTGCCGCGCGCTGCGCCTCTGCTGCGGTGTGATCGTACTCGAACGAGACGGGGCACCAGAGGTTGGGTCCGCCCAGCAACTCCGGCTCCACCGGCTCGGTCAGCATCCGCTGCAGATCGGGTGCGGCGGCTTTCATCAGGCGGTTGTACTGCATGACGAAGTCGTATTGCGCGGGGATCGGCTCATCGAACCAGTAGATGAACGCTTCATCGAGCCAGCCCTTCTCGCGCAGGTGCTCCTGGACCGCATGGTACCAGGCCTGGAATGCGGCCTGATACTCGGGCGTACCGACGGTGTACCCGAGCAGCGAGCCGGGGATGTTGTCGTAGTGCGCCCAGCCCGCGCCTGCGCCCAAACCCGGGGTGCGCAGGACGAATGAGTTGAAGTGCCACGTGTCCAACAGCCGTGTCATCGCGGCGTCCCACGCCTCCCATTCGAACTTCGGCTCAAAAAGTTCGGCGAGTTCGTCGTCGGTCCACGGATCGAACTCGTCCTCGATAAAGACCTCGCCCGAGCCGGCGTCGCTCAATTGAAACCGGTCCAAACAGACGCTCCCCGTCGTCGAGCCGTCCTCGACATAGCGTGCCGGATTGATGCGCAGCTCAAAATGCGTCGCGCCCTCCGGGAACGTCTCGATCTGAGTCTGGAACGTGTCCCAATCGCTGTCGCCCTGAACCGCAATTATGTTGTTCCTGCCGTGCATCCACTCCCCGACCGCGTCGTAATGGGTCAGCACCACCAGGAATTCATGATTCGGACGTTCGGTCCGATAATCGAAGCTCAGCCGCAGGCCGGCTTCCGGGATTCTGAAGCGCTGTTCATAGTGCGCGGATACGGTCCCCGCGGTGTCATCATCCGTCACGCGATAGTAGGTACGTTCCGTGTCGGATCCGCCGTGGATACGATCGCCCCCTCGCCAAGGTGAGAGGTTCGGCCACGAGTATTCCAGGTTTGGGTAGATAAATTGCGTGCCGAGTTCATAGGGCGAGATGTGATGGTCGCTCAGGGTTTTGATGTAATGCTCGAACACGACCTGCCGCTCCTCCGCGGTGGTGAGTCCGTGATACCGATTGACCACACCACCATCGAAACCGAAGGCGGTCTGACACGTCATACGATCGGGCAATGTGAAATTGAAGACCTCGATTTCGATCGGCGCGGAGGCCGTCCAGCCGTCGGCCTCGAAATGCAAGGCACCGGTATAGAGTCCCGCTGCCGCGTCCGCTGGGATATCCGCACGCACCCAGAACGGTTGATTCACGCCGGCCGCGATATCGATCGGTCCTGCCAGCGGCGGGAGCGGATCCGGCCAGGCGGCGGCCTCGCCGAGCGCGTCGGTCGGCTGAGCGATCTCGACATAGTCGACCAGCATGGTCTCGATCGCGGACGCCGGTAATTCGTCACCGGCGGCGGTGCGCGGCGCGTCGACCCGCACCCGCAGGTTGCGCAGCGGTGTGGCGGGCCGGAGCACGACCTGTGCGGCCTCCTGTTCGTTGCGGGCGGCCTGGATGCGGACCGCGGACCCGGTCTCGGCCGGCACCGGGCGCTCCCGGCTGATCTTCCAACCGGAGGAGGCCCACCAGAGCGCGACTTCGCTCGAGGAATCGGGCAGCTGCGCGCCATACGCATGCATATACAAGGGTGAGATGAGGAAACTGGTTTCACCCCGCCAGCCGGCCCCATCGCCCATGTCCAATGCGAGGCTGACCTCGCCGACCCCCGGAATCTGATAGGGCACCATCAGTTCTGTTTTCGTTCCCGGCGCGATGGTGGTTTCGGTGGCGGCAAGCTCGGCGGTTTCACCACTATCGGTCATCGCCACGGCATGAGGCGCCAGGGCGACCGCGGCATCGCTCCGGTTCTCGACCTGGATGCGCATCTCGTTCGCGCCGGGCAGGCATGTACCAAGGTCCTGGATGGCAACATCGACATCGGCATTCGCGGCCGCCACTGCGACGAAGCGGGTCGCACCGGTAACATCGCCGGGGGAACGGTCGAGCCGTGCCGAATACCGGTAGCCATAGACCTGAGAGGAGCCGCCGGCAACGGGTGGCTGCCCAGGCTGCGCCTGTTTGCGCCCGCTCAAGCGCACCCAGATCTCTTTCGCGGGCAACAGCGCATCGGGGACCGTAAACGTCTCGGACCGATGTCCATCGATTTCACCGACCATCAACCATTCCCGGCCGTCCACGCCGGCTTCCACGCCGAGCACACCGCCCGCGTAATAGCCGATGGTGACCTCGATCTCGGCCGACTGCTGGGCCAGGTCGCCGATCGTGTGCCGGTAGACGAGCGAATTGCCCTCTGCAAAGACCCAGCGCGGCGTGTTGAAATAGCTGTCGAACCGTTCCAGCGGACGTGCATGGTTGTTGGATTCGCCGCCAAAAGGCGCGACAAATACGTAGCGATCGCCCTCGATCCGCTCGCCTTCGCCGAGCAGGAGCGCGCCTTGTCGACGATAGACCGGTTGCGTCTCCATCAATTCCACCGCGTCGAACGCCGCGATGCCGTTGATGTCCCACTGCCCAAAGCGCAAGTGCGATTGGTCCGGCGGGATGACCGCCGGCGTCGAGAAATAGGTGGTGAACCGCTGCCACTCGCCGGTCATCTCAGGCAGGTCACGGTTGTTGAAGGCAGGACCCGTGAAGAGCGATCCGTTGATGCCTTTGACGTGCCGCGCGTGAAACCGCAGGCGGTAGACGGTATCAGGCTTCATCGGGATATCGGTGGATACCCAGAAATTGGCATCGCGGTCCGCGCCGGTACCGACGACGCCGAGGGCGCGTTGCCCTGCGGTCCCTTCCTCGAGCCATATCCCCTCGCCCCGGGACAACACCCAACCGTCCGGCGCGTCGGCGCCCGATTCAAACGAGGGATTCGGCACGGGCAACTGCTGCGCCCCAGCCATATACGCCGTGAGCGAAAGGAGTGAAATACAGACAAGTGGTATCAAGACCTGTTTGGAAACGCGGGTAAACATGAGTTGCTCCCTTACGGGCAGTGCCCCCTGCCAACTGATAACCTGTGATCGTAGCCCTGTCCCCAGACTAACCATACGGCGGCGGGCGGATCAATCTCGTATTATCCGTCCTCCCCATCCCCATCCGGAGAGCCTCGCGCAGAGGCGCAGAGGCGCAAAGGCGTATGCAACTTGGCTAGAGCCCGTCCGAAAAGGTAGCCGCATTCTCAACCTGACCTCCCCATCCGGACCCGGAAAGCCTCCCGCAGAGGGCGCGGTGACGTTTTCGAGCAACCTATCG
>CALLYA010000090.1 GCA_937875495.1 uncultured Verrucomicrobiota bacterium | reverse complement strand
CTCCCCATCCGGAGCCGCAGTGCCTTCAGCTATGCCCCAATGGGCTTTTCGGACGACCTCTGGTTACCTTTCGCCTTCCTCCCCACGGCCGATGGCATCCAGAATCCACTCCAGCTTTGCGGCCGCTTCCACCTCCGGCACCCGAGGGAACCGCCGGGTCGGACCCTTGATCCACGAGTCGGGTCCCGATCGACGCATCATCAGCTTGGACTCTTTCACCTCGATGTAGCGGATGCCGGCCGCCGCAGCCGTGATGCGCAGCCGAGTCCATAGTTGCAGCAACCGCGCCGGTTCCGGCAGCACTCCAAACCGGTCCCGCCATTGGCGGCCGAGCTCGTCGATCTCCTCCAGCTCGACCGAGGACGCGAGCCGGCGATACGCCTCCAGCCGGAGCGCCTCCTCGGGGATGTAGGCCTCCGGCAAGAACGCGCCCGCTCGCCCGGCCTCCGGCGAATGCCCCAGCAGGAGGAAATCGAGGCGCAGCGTCACCGTCGGCAGCTCCCTGGGCGTCCCGCCCTGGATCCGCTCGAGCGTGTTGCGCAGCAACTGGCAGTAAAGATCAAACCCGATATTGGCAATATGCCCGCTCTGCTCCTTGCCCAGGAGATTCCCCGCACCACGAATCTCGAGGTCGCGCATCGCCAACCGAAACCCGGAGCCGAGCCCGCAATAGCGCTTGATCGCCGCAAGCCGATCCCGCGCCACAGCCCGGATCGAGCCACCGCGCGGCACCAACAGGTACGCATACGCCTGGTTCTTGTAGCGTCCCACCCGCCCCCGCAATTGATACAGCTCCGCCAACCCGAATCGGTCCGCACGATCGATCAGGATCGTGTTCGCGTTCGGGATGTCGATCCCGCTCTCGATGATCGTGGTGCAGACCAGCACATCCGCATCGCCGCGGATGAACGCGAGCATCGCCGCCTCGAGCTGATGCTCCGGCATCTGGCCGTGGCCGACCACAAACCGCGCCTCCGGCACGAGCGCTTCCAGCTTCGCGGCGACCCGCTCGATGGTCTGCACACGATTGTGCAAAAAAAAGACCTGGCCGGAGCGGTTCACCTCGTGCAGGATCGCCTCCCGCACCAGCCCCTCCTCGTACGGCACCACGCGCGTCTCCACCGGCAGCCGATCCAGCGGCGCCGTGTTGATCGTCGATAGGTCGCGCATCCCCGTCAACGCAAAGTAAAGGGTCCGCGGGATCGGTGTGGCAGTCATGGTCAAGACATCGACCATCGTCCGCAGCGCCTTCAATTGCTCCTTCTGCATCACGCCAAACCGCTGTTCCTCGTCCACGATCACCAAGCCGAGATCGTGAAACGCGACGTCGGACTGCACCAACCGGTGCGTGCCGATGACGATGTCCAGGCTCCCGCTCTGAATGCGAGCGAGGATCTCCCGCTGCTGCGCGTCGGTGCGGAACCGACTCAGCATGTCGATCACCACCGGGTAGTCCGCCATCCGCTCACAGAACGTGTTGTAGTGCTGCTGCGCCAAGACCGTGGTCGGCACCAGCACCGCCACCTGCTTGCCGTCCATCACCGCCTTGAACGCCGCCCGAATCGCAACCTCGGTCTTGCCGAACCCGACGTCGCCACACAGAAGCCGGTCCATCGGCCGGGCGCACTCCATGTCTCCCTTCACCTGAGTCAGCGCCAGGAGCTGATCCTCGGTCTCTTCAAAGAGGAAAGAGCTTTCAAACTCCCGCTGCCACGCGGTATCCGACCGGAAGGCATGCCCTTCCTGCTGCTGCCGCATCGCCTGCAGCTTCAGCAGGTCGACCGCGAAGGTCTCGATTCCGGCCTCGGCCTCCCTGCGCGATTTCCGCCAGCGCAAGCCATCGAGACGATCCAACTTCGGCGGACGCTTCCCGACTCCGACATACCGAGTCACCAGGTGCGCCTGGTCGAGGCCGACATAAAACAGCACGCCGTTCGCGTACTCGATGGTGAGGACCTCCCGCCGCTCGCCATCGACCGCGATCGTCTTCATCCCCAAATAGCGGCCGATGCCGTGCGCGGCATGCACGACGTAATCGCCGAAATCGAGGTCCGTGAGCTGGCCGATCGGATCGCCCGCAGCGAACGGATGCTCACGCTGACGCGTCCCCACCCCGCGCCGACGACGCGGACGCAAGATCTTGTACCGACCGAATATCTCCGCGTCTGTCACCACCGCCAGCCGGCCCGCGTCATACGCGAACCCAGCACCGATGCCGGCCTCGACGAAAATCGCGTCCTCCCGTATCGCACCCAACCCGGACTCCTCTAAAATCTCCTCGAATCGGGTCCGCTCGCCTGCGTTGTTGCAGAACACCCAGAGCACGTATTTCCGATCGCGCCACTGCTGCAGCTGCTGAAAGAACTGCTTTCGGCGCGCCTCGTTCTCGACCCCGCCGGCCAGGTCACCCGTCTCGACCATCTCCATCGCTTCCGTCGCGGCCAGGCCGGCCACGATCCGCGCCGGGGCGGGGAGCGGACCGATCGGAACCGGCGGCGACAGGACCGAGCCTGACTCCAGGACGACGCCCCTGCAGGCCGCCAAGGCGCGCCAGACACGCTCCGGCATGAGCCATTCCGCGGTATCATCCCGGCGCGTCGCCAGCTGCGCCGCATACTGATCGGCACAGCTCTCCAGCTCATCCGGCGCGGTCAGGATCACCCGCCCGCGCTCCTGAAACAGCTCGGCGAGGCAGACGCTCGATTCACCAACGGCACGCTCGGCAAGGACCGCCTCGTCCGCCGGAAAGACCGCCAGCGCCGTCAGCGATTCGCGCTGCAACTGGGTCACCGGGTCGAAGAGACGCATGGAATCGACCTCGTCACCAAAGAACTCGACCCGGACCGGACCCGGCATCTGCACGGAAAAGAGGTCGATAATACCACCACGCACCGCGAACTGCCCCTTCGCCTCGACCAGGCCGACCTCCTCGTACCCGGCCTCGAGCAGCCATTGAACCACGGCATCGCGCGCCATCACCCTGCCGGCGGTGAGGTTCAATGCGAATCGCTCGAGACTGCGCGGCAGCGGCACACCGTGCATCATCGCCGTGATCGGGGCGACCACGATCGGAACCCGCGGCGCGCTCGGACGCCAGTCGTCCAGGGCCTGTAGTGCGGTCAACCGCTCCCCGGTCTCCTCGAGCGGACTCTCCACTTCGACCTTCAGGAGGAGATCGAAGACCGGAAACGGGAGGACATCCAGTGCTGTCTCTTTGTGGAGCACCTCCACATAGCCGAATAGGTCCTGCAGAAATCGGTCCTGTGCACGACTATCCGGCACGACCACCAGCGTCGGCACCGATTGCCGCAGCGCGATCAGGGCGGTCAGCAACGACCAGGATGAGGGTGCGGCATCCGCGATCCCCACCCAGGCATGCTCCGCCCAGAGCGGATCGAGCGTGCGTAGAAACGGGAACCGCCCCGAAAAATGCCGAAACGGCTGAGCCATCTGTCTCGTGCCCTTGCTTGGCACCAATGCACCCCTTTCTCCCCCCGCCATTTTAGGCATGAACGGCAAACCCCGATCTCAAATGGGCGCGGCCCCAGGGGGGAGGCCGGAGGTCGGGTGTGGCGGGAACTTTGGCTGTGAGCGCGTGAGCAATCGAGCGGTTGGGCGGTAGCGGTATGAAGGACGTTTTGAACGCGAATATTCCATTCCGAATCATGCTCACCATCGATCCCGATTCCGATACCGACCCCGACCCCGATTCCTATCTGCGGATCCAATCTCCTCACTATCTGCTACCCACTACCCACTATCCACCGGCAGCACCCATGCGGCCTTGCAATAGCACTGCGGCAAAGGGAAAGTGGTTAGGAATGAGCTAATTTGGAGAACGATTCATGCCACTGCACCCGCCGGAGAAAAAACCGAGAAAATACCGACTCCCGCTCGCGATCGGGATCGTACTGGTCCTCCTGCTGAGCACGCTCGCGCTGACCGCGCGCAGCTGGGCGGATCGGCGCGAGACCGTGACATTGTCACCCTCATCCCCACTCCTTGTCGAGGTCCAACGCGGCAATATGGTGGTGGAGATCGAACAGAAGGGCACGCTCGAAGCCGTTCAATCCGTTCGCATCCTCCCCGAGATCAAGGGTCCAGCCAAGATCGTCACCCTGGTCCGCGAAGGCACATGGGTGGAGACCGGACAGGAACTCGTCGGCCTGGACGGCAGCGAGATCGAGAAGCTCTTGTCCGAGCTACGGATCGATTTTCAGACCGCGGAGGGGAACGTCCTGATCGCCGAGGAAAACCTGCGGATCCAGGAGCTCACGAACGAGTCCAACCTGATCCAGGCCGAGTACAACGCCAAGTTCGCGAAGACCGATCTGGCCAAGTACGTCAACGGCGATGCCGCGATCGATCGCCAGAAGCTGGAACTGGCGGTGGATACAGCGCAGATCGGGGTGGAGAAGGCCAAGGAAAAGTACGACCGAATGCCCGACCTCCAGGAGCGCGGGTTCGTGACCCCATTCGAGGTGCGCGAGGCCGAGATCCAGTTGATGGAGGCCGAAAACCAGCTCCTGGCCGCGAAAAACTCGTTGGACGTCTGGCTCAGGCTCACCTACCCCAAGACGATGGCCGAGCTGGAAGCGGATGTGGAATCGACCGAGAGCAAGCTCGTGCGGATTAAGGAGCAGAACCAGAACCTGATCGCCAATCGAACCAACCAACTCGAAACCGCGAAGAAGAACCAGGAGACCCTCGGCCTGCAGATCACCGATCTCGAGACACAACTCGCCGGTATGTCCATCAAGGCCCCGGGCCCGGGCATCGTCGTCTACGGTGATGACCGCGGCGGCGGCCGACGCCGGAATCGGAGTGAGGATGAGGAGCTGAAGGTCGGTGGAACCGCTTACCCCGGCCAGGCCATCATGCAGCTGCCGAACCTCAAGGAAATGATGATGATCGCCAGTATCGACGAGCGCTTCATCAATCGGATCGCGGAGGGTCAGCCCGCGGAGGTCTTCGTCAATGCCCTGCCCGGATACCGGTTCACCGGGAAGGTCCAGAAGATCGGCTCGATCGCAGCCGGTGGCGGAGGTCCCGGCGAGGTCAAGGAATACGAGGTCGAGATCCCGCTCGATGAACACCCCGATAACCCGCTGCTCCCCGGTATGAACGCGCGCGCCACCATCCGGATCGCCGAGCGCGAAAACGCGCTCTTCATCCCGAAAGAGGCCGTGCACGACCGCAAACCGCAGAAGCTCGTCTACGTCTACTCCAAGAGTGGCGAGATCAATCCGGTCCCGGTCGAGATCGGCGTCCAGAGCGAGCACTACGTCGAGATCCTGTCCGGCCTGGAGGATGGTGCGAAAGTCTTCCTCGGCCTCCCGCCCGAAGAGCCGCAGCAGACCGGCAACAGCGAGGAAACCGAGCTGCCGGAGCAGGCCGCCGCCGGCGAGAACGGCTAACAGCCAGCCGGCCACGCCGGAAGGGGAGGCCTCGCGCAGAGGCGCAGAGGCGCAGAGTTGGGGATGGGGAAACGCCAGAGCTGATTTCCGCAGCAGGCTGGGTCCGCTGAACACGGTAAACCTAAAAAAAATCGGATCAGAGCACTTCACTAACAATCGTATTCCGCCGCGCCATTAAGCATCGTCAGGAACGTTCGGGTGCGGATCATTGTCCTGTTCCTCCGGATCCAAATCCAAATCCAAATCCAAATCGAAATCGAAATCGAAATCGAAATCGGGATCGGATGCAGCTGCCTCGCCGTAAACCGCGTGATCCTCCTGAATATGGTATCCTCTTCCACCCAGGCGACTGAGCATCGCCGCTATTCGGTCGAGTTCGTCTTTGCGACTCTGGCTCTCGATTTTGTCCAGCGCTTTGCCGACAACCAAAACATCTTGAATAGCGGCGCATTCCAGCGCGGAGCCCCGGGCGATCTCGTAATACCGACGTCGATCCGCGTCAGCTGTCTTGCCGTTGCCCTCGGCGATGTTCAGCGGGATCGACTGGCTCGCGCGGAGCCATTGGTCCCGTGCAGGCCGGTGAATGCCGTTCAGTTCATTGGCCGTTTCGTATACCCAGGCAACGTAGTCAATTGATAGACGGTAAACATCGAGTTTTTCATGGCCCAGTGTCATCTCAATTTCTTTCGATAGCGATTTCGATAGCGATTTCGATTTCGATTTTACGGGCACTACCCACCCCGATACCAGGTCGAAATCGCCACCGCGTCCCCTGCGACCCCTGCGGGAAACTCTCCGGCTCCGGATGGCGGCGACCTCTGCGGGAAACTCTCCGTCTTCAAGCCTTCAGGCGCGCGACCACGACGAGCTGGCTGCTCTCATCCACAAACGGCGCGCCTTCGAAATCACCGTCCCATCGCTCGATCTCGAATCCGGCCGATTCCAGCAACGCACGAAGCTGACTGGGGTAGAGGTAGTGATGGCTGATGACCTGCGGCACGACCTGCTCACCGGCCGGGGTCTGGATGTGGAACTCGTACTCGACACGCACCTGCTGGAGCGAGGGCTCCCAGCCGCCGCCCTCGTAAACCTCGGCCACCAACCCGTGCCCGTCGACCGTCGCCAGAAACTCCTTCGCCTCCTCGAACGGCTCGCTCCCCAAGTCCTCCGCCTCCACGTGATACACGTCCAGAATGAGCTTGCCACCCGGACGTAAATGCTTGGTCACCTGCCGGAGCGTCGCGCGCACATCCTCGTCGCTCTGCAGACAGAAGAGCGTGTTGAACGGGATCAGGACCCGGTCGAAAAAGCAATCCAACGCGAAGGTCCGCATGTCGCCCTCGACAAGACGCGCCACGGGGCCCGCCTCCGGCACGCGTGCCATCATCTGCCGCGCATACTCGAGCATGTCCGGATCGAGCTCGAGCCCCGTCACCGACAGTCCGCGCTCCAACATCGGCAACAGGAACCGGCCATAGCCGCAACCGAGCTCGAGCACCGATTCAGCACCCTCACACTGCGCAAGGTAGTACTCCAGATCGCCGGGCGTGCCGGTGTGAAGCAGGCTGAACAGGCGCGGGCCGAGCCGCGGACCGTTTTCGTTCTCTCTGGACGGGTGGTCGGATGAATTCATGGGGAGGGCCTTAGGACAGTGAGCAGTGATCTCTGGCGCGCGCTAAGTCGTCCGAAAAGATATCCGCTTTCCCCATCCGAATCCAGGGAATCTCGCGCAGAGGCGCAGAGGCGCCAAGGCGTTTTCGACCAGGCTATGGGAATGGGTAGGTTCCAAGCTCTGCCTCCAGCAATTTAGGGGGAATTTTTAGGCTATACCGTTTCAGCAGACCTTCTCCTTTTCCTACTCCTACTCGTACTCGTACTCCTACTCGTCCCCGTCCCCCACTCTGCGCCTCTGCGCCTCTGCGCGAGTCCTCCCCATCCGGCCCCTAACACGCGCCGGAGCACGGCGCACCTTGCTTCCAATAGGCCATCCAATCCAGGAAATACCGGGTCATCCAGTCGTTGGCCGCGATCTGCCATCCACGGGTCGGATCCGTCTCCGTCCAGATATCACGCCCCTCCCGTTCCGCGGTCAGCCATTTGTGCTCCTGGATCCGAAGGAGCATGTCGCGCGCAACGGGGCCTTCAAACAGACAGCCGGATAGGCGATACGCCTCCCGAGAACAGAGCTGCAAGGGGATGGGTGCGGCGGTTTCACCAGCGCAAATGGCCTCGGGCGATCCCGGATCATTGCGGGAGTGCCCCAGAAACGCGGCCAAGGCGGCCTCACGCTCGCACAAAAGCGCAGACCGCAATGCAACGGTGTCAAGCGCGGGACGCGGTATCCCGAGATCGAAAGCCCACAACTTTTCGGATGGCGAATTGGACGGTGTCATAGCTGCTCATCTTGCCTCAACGGATCCGGAACCCGGGGATTCCCGCGAATCGGTGCCCCCACAATACCGAACCGGATCCAGTTACTGAAACGCGTGAACCGCAAATCTCTTACGCCGCCTTCTGGACCGGAAGCAAGTGAAAAACCCATACGGATTGATCCCTGATGCCGTCCTGGGGTATGGTGATTTTCTTTCTTGGTCCCGTCGGCGTCCGAGCATAGCCTGCTTGAATTGCCGACATTCATCACCGGATCGAGACAAGTCACTGCGGAATTCAAGGAGAGGAGCCCTATGAGAAGAAAATTCACGCGCTCATGGCTTGTTGTCGCAGCGGCATCGGCCAGCATCATCGGTAGCACGATTCATGCCCAGACTCCGCCGATCGCAGCACCCGATGTGCTCAAGCCCAGAGTCCAAACACAAACCAACACCACCTCGGCGCCAAAGATCAAAGCAACCATGGAAACGATCAAAGCCTACATCAAAGAACTCGAAGAGAGCGATCAGCTCGATACCAGCGCACGCACCTGGAAGACCAAGGTCCCCAAGTTCCCGACCATGGACTTCCCCAAGGACGCTAAGTACTTCTGGAACCTGAAGACCAACAAGGGCGATATCAAGATCGAGTTCATGCCCGAGGTCGCGCCCAACCACGTCGCCAACTTTCTCTACCTCACCGAGCTCAAGTTCTTCGACGGCTTGGGCTTTCACCGCGTGATCACCAACTTCATGGCACAGGGCGGCTGCCCCCTCGGTACCGGCACCGGCAGTCCCGGCTACCGCTTCAACGGTGAGTTCGCATCCAGCGTGAAGCACGACCGCCCCGGTCTCCTCTCCATGGCCAACGCCGGCCCCGGCACCGATGGCAGTCAGTTCTTCATCACCTTCGTCCCGACGCCGTGGCTCGACGGCAAGCACACCATCTTCGGCAAGGTCGTCGCCGGCGAAGAGACACTCAAGGCGCTCGAGGCCTGCGGCAGCAGGACCGGTACCACGACCGAGCCGCTCAAGATCGAGACCGCTACGATCACGACGGAATAACACTCGCTCGCTGTCTGACCAATCATCGAAGGGCCGGGACCGGGAGGGGACACGCCCTCCCGGCACCCCGGCCCACGACGGAAACGAATAAGAAAGGCTCGTGGGGTATCATGGATCTTCGTCGACTACCGGCGATTCAACTCGCCCTCCTATTGACCCTCAGTGCAATCGCCCTCAGCTCCGTTCACGCACAAACCGCCGCCGTCGAGGCTACGCCCACCCTGGAAGACCGCTTCCCGACTAGCCGTTGGGAATCGACCATCAAGGGGTTTGAGAAGGCCGATCTCGAGCAGCCGCCCGCACCGCATTCCATCCTCTTTATAGGCTCCTCCAGCATCCGGATGTGGGACGTCGCCACCTCCTTTCCCGGGCTGAGCGTGATCAATCGCGGCTTCGGCGGCTCGCACATCGCCGACAGCACCGCGTTCGTCGACCGGATCGTCGTCCCGTATCGCCCCCGCCAGATCGTCTTCTACGCCGGCGATAACGACATCAACAGCGGAATCCCGCCGCGGGTCATGCGCGACCACTTCAAGGCATTCGTCCAGAAGGTCCATCAGAAGCTGCCGGAGGTGCCGATTATCTATATCTCCATCAAGACCTGCCATAACCGGATCAAGGTCCTGCCCCAAATGGAGGCGGCCAACCACTTGGTCAAGGAGTATTGCGAGACCTCCCCGCTCCTGACCTTCCTCGATGTCGATACACCAATGCGTGGCACCAATAACCTGCCCCGCAAAGAACTCTTCCTCGACGATCAGTTGCACCTCAACAAGGAGGGCTACGCCCTCTGGAATCAGCTGCTCCGCCCGCTGCTCACGCCCGAACCCTGAACAGCTCCGCAAGAGACGAGAATGCCGGCCCCCCCACGTGGCCGGCGTTCTTCCAATAGGCACCGATCCCACCTACACCTCCGCCCCAGCACCCCCGATTCTATGAGCATCCGCGTCCTTCTCCAGAATGATCTTGACTGCGACGGACTCCATAAGGCGATCGATAAGACGATCGCACAGCTCGCCGCGGGCGATTTCCGCTCCGCCGAAGTCAAGAAGATGGCAGGCCACAACCTCTTTCGCGCCAAGCTGAATTACGCCGATCGCCTCCTCTTCGCGCTCGGCCGGTTCGGGGCGGAATCGGTCCTCCTCGTGTTGGAGGTCATCCGCAATCACGCCTACGATAAATCGAGGTTCCTGCGCGGCGCCGTCATCGATTCCGACAACTTTTCCGATATCGCCACCCTGGACGAGATCGAACAACAGGCGCCGGATCCGCTGCGCCTCGGCTACCTGAACCCCGAGAGCCCGCGGTTCCATTTCCTCGATAAGATCCTCTCCTTCGACGATCAGCAGGACGCTATTCTCAAGACCCAACCGCCGGTCATCATCATCGGATCGGCCGGTAGCGGAAAGACCACGCTCACTCTCGAAAAGCTCAAGAGCCTGCGAGGGGATGTCCTCTATACCACCCTATCCAGCTTTCTGACCCAAAACGCGCGCGACCTCTATTACAGCCATCACTACCAGAACGAGCAACAGGAGGTCACCTTCCTCTCCTTCCGTGAGCTGCTGGAGACCGTCCGCGTGCCTGGCAACAAGGAAATCCGGTTCCGCGATTTCGAGAAGTGGTTCGCACTCCAGCGCGGCGCGTCCAAGCTCCGAGATCCGCATAAGCTCTTCGAGGAGATCAACGGCGTCCTGACCGGTAGCATCACGACCAAGGAATACCTGTCGCGAGAGGAGTACCACGAGCTCGGCGTCCGGCAGTCCATCTTCACCCCGGAGGAGCGGGACGAGGTCTATACCTTGTTCGAACGCTACCTGCGGATGCTGGAGAAAGACGGGTACTACGATCCCAACATCCTGGCACAGCAATACATCGATAATGTCACGCCGGAGTACGACTTCATCGTTGTCGATGAGATCCAGGATCTCACGAATACACAGCTCAGCCTCATCCTGCGGTTCCTCAAGCAGTGGGATGCATTCGTCCTCTGCGGCGACTCCAACCAGATCGTACACCCCAATTTCTTCTCCTGGAGCGCGCTCAAACAGTTGTTCTACCAGGAGCGCCTCGGGGCCGGAGCCAAACCCCGCGAAATCACGCGCATCCTGGTCCATAACTACCGCAACTCCCAAGGCGTCACCGCCCTGGCCAACCGCCTGCTGCTGATCAAGAACGCGCGCTTCGGCTCGATCGACCGCGAGAGCAATTACCTGGTGACCAGTACCGGCACCGAGACCGGCGCGATCGAACTACTGCGCGCCAAAGAAGGCACCCTGCGCGAGATCGATCAACGCACCCGCCGCTCCGCACAGACCGCCATCCTCGTCCCACGCAACGAGGACAAAGAGGCCGCGCGCAAGTTTTTCAAAACCCCGCTCCTCTTCTCCATCCAAGAGGCAAAAGGACTCGAGTACCGTAACATCGTCCTGCTCAACTTCGTCACCGCCTTCCGCGACGAGTTCAACGCCATTACCGAAGGCGTCACGGCAGACCACGTCCATAAAAGCGAGCTGCGCTACGCCCGCGGTAAGGACAAGCGCGATAAATCGCTCGAGCAGTATAAGTTCTTCATCAACAGCCTCTATGTCGCCCTGACCCGCGCCGTCCAGAACATCTATATCCTGGAACAGGACACCAGCCACCAGCTCTTCGGACTCCTCGAGCTGCGCACCGTGCTGGACAAGACCAGCGCGCGCACGGAGCAATCGAGTACGGAGGACTGGAAACGCGAGGCCAAACGGCTCGAGGCGCAGGGCAAACAGGATCAGGCGGCGGCGATCCGGCGTGAGATCCTCGGCACCCGGGATGTGGAGTGGCCGGTCTACACCGCCGAGAACTTCAGCGCCCTGAAGGCCGAGGCGCTCGACGACAAGAACTACAATAAGAAAGCCAAAAAGCAGCTCTACGAGTTCGCCGATTACTACGGCCACTTCGATATCATCCAGCAGCTGCGAAAGAAGAAGTTCGTCCGGGAAAAGGACTCCCTCTTCCCCTCGAGCGACGTCCTGCGCTCCATCACCATCGACTACTTCGGCAAACCGACGAAGGCGATCCTGCACAAGCTCGAGAAGTACGGACCCAACTTCCGCAACCCGCTCAATCAGACGCCGTTGATGATTGCAGCCAAGCTCGGCGATCTCGAGCTCATCGAGAGCCTGATCGAGGCGGGTGCCGATCGTGAGCTGATCGATAACATGGGCATGACCCCCTTGCGCGTCGCGTTTGTCGAGGCATTGTCCAACGAACAGTTCCGCAGCTTCAGATTCGGCGAGATCTACCCACTGCTCGCACCCTCGCACCTCAAGCTCCGGATCAACGATCGCCTGATCAAGCTCGATGCCGGCCGGATGGAGTACATCATGCTCCAGACCCTCCTGGCATACTACGCAATCAAAATGCGCTACCATGAGATCTTCGCCGTACCGAGCATCCTCAATGCCTGGTGCCTCTCACCGAAGGAAATCACCCAATTGATGGGTTTGCTCCCGGACTCCATCCTGCCCGAACGCCGCAAGAGCCGCCCCTACATCTCCGCCATCCTCGCCAAAAACGAGATCGACCGGGATTCCCCCTACAACCGCCGCCTCTTCGTCCGCATGCGCCACGGGGTGTACACACTCAACCCATGCATCGATTTCGCCATCCAGGACCAATGGATCTCCATGTTCGACCTGCTCCATACCAACTTTATGGTCGAGGAAGGCGGACTGCACCAAAACAGGACCATCGCCAACCTGATGTACTTGGTTCGCAAGACCATCGAGGCAGGCCAGACCCTCCCCCAATGGTACGCCCTGATCCAAATCCTCAGTGGCGACCGCCGGTACAAGGCCATCGTCGAAGCACCTGCGGAACCACCCGCGCCACAGACAGCCAAAGAAAGACGAGCCCAGCTACTCCGCGAACAACAGGCCCTTCTCAAAGAACGCGAACGCACCCTCCGCATGCAACAAGGCCTCAACCACCCCCAACTCAAACCCAAACAACAATTCATCCAGGATCTATTCGACTTCGAAAACGAATGACCAACTAACTAGAGGCCGTCCGAAAAGGTCTTCGGATCCGGATGGGAAGGTATCCCGCAGAGATCGCAGAGGGCGCAGAGGTGTATTGGGAGGGGGGAAAAG
>CALLYA010000089.1 GCA_937875495.1 uncultured Verrucomicrobiota bacterium | reverse complement strand
CGACTGAATCGACTGAATCGACTGAATCGACTGAATCGACTGAATCGACTGAATCTCCCTCGAGAACCGTCCCCGCCGGACGTTACCTTCGGAGGAATGATGATTTCCAAACTGATCCCCATCTGCTGCTGCCTCTTGCTGACCCTCTCCTTCACCCGCGCAGCCGAACTGCATGTTGCCGTCACCGGCGACGACGCCAACTCCGGGAATCCCTCGGCACCGCTGCGCACCATCCAGCGCGCTGCCGAGCTCGCACAGCCCGGCGATCGCATCACCGTTCACGAAGGCGTCTATCGCGAGCGCGTCAACCCGCCCCGCGGCGGAACCTCCGAGGATCAACGGATTACCTACCAGGCCGCGCCCGGGGAGAAGGTGATCGTCAAAGGCTCGGAGGTCGTCAAGGGCTGGCAGCACACCGAACACAACGTCTGGCGGGTCCAGCTGCCGAACAGCATGTTCGGCGCGTTCAACCCGTTCTCCGATTCCATCCGCGGCGATTGGTTCAACGGCCGCGGCAGGTTGCATCACACCGGAGCCGTCTATCTCAACGGCACATGGCTCACGGAAGCCACCAGCCTCGATGAAGTGCGCATGCCGCCCGGAACCCGCCCGGCCTGGCTCAGCAACCCTACCCCCGAGTACATCATCAATGTCGCCTGGCTCGCCGTCGGAGACGCGGCCCACCTCCCCATCCGCATCCCCGCGGCCGAGTTCAGCAGTCAGCACGGCATCCAGACCGCCGCATGCTCCGAAGGCGGCGAGTGCATCGGCTGGATCGAACACGGCGATTGGACCCGATACGCGGCTGTCGATTTCGGAGCGGGCGCCGACCGCTTCGAGTTTCGCGCCGCCGCCCCCGGTCAAGGCGGCCTGATCGAAGTCCGGCTGGATGGCCCGGAGGGGCAACTGCTCGGCGTGTGCCGGGTCCGTAATACCGGCGATTGGCAGACGTGGGCTTCGTTCACGACCCAGCTCGAGCAGCCGATCAAGGGTGTGCAAGACCTCTGCCTGGTGTTCAAGGCGCTCGACGCCGGCGGCGGACCCCAGAACGCAATCAACCCCAACCTCTGGTTCGCCCAGGTCGATGACACCTATACCACCCTCTGGGCACAGTTCCCCGAGGCCGACCCCAACCAGGAGTTGGTCGAGGTCAACGTGCGCCAAAGCGTCTTCTACCCCGATCGCCCGGGACGTGACTTCATCACCGTGCGCGGTTTCACCCTCCAACACGCCGCCACGCCGTGGGCGCCGCCAACCGCCGAGCAGATCGGACTGATCGGCACACATTGGAGCCGGGGCTGGATCATTGAAAACAACACCATCACCCACTCCGTCTGTACCGGCATCACCCTCGGGAAACATGGAGATCAATACGACAACACCTCCGCCGATACCGCCGAAGGTTACGTCAAGACCATCGAACGCGCTCACGCATTCCCGATCCCATGGAGCCGGGATCACGTCGGCGGACACCTCGTGCGCAACAATACCATCGCCTTCTGCGAACAGGCGGGGATCGTCGGCAGTATGGGCGCCGCCTTCAGCAGGATCGAGGGCAACCACATCCACGACATCCATGTCCGACGCCTCTTCACCGGCGCGGAGATGGCCGGGATCAAGTTCCATGGCGCAATCGATACTACCATCGAAGGCAACCACATCCACCGCACCGTCCTCGGCCTCTGGCTCGACTGGATGACCCAGGGCACACGCGTCACGCGCAACCTCTTCTATGACAACATCTCCGAAGACCTCTTCGTCGAGGTCAACCACGGCCCATTCCTCGTCGATAACAACCTCTTCCTCTCACGGGTGAGCCTACTCGATATGTCCGAAGGCGGGGCCTATGTGCACAACCTCTTCGGCGGACTCCTCACCAACCGCCCCGAGCCCTCCAGGGAGACCCCGTTCCACCCCGCAAACAGCACCCTCGTGGCCGGCCTCGCCACCACGACCGGTGGCGATAATCGCTTCTATAACAACGTCTTCATTGGCGACGGCCGCACTCGGACCCAGGCGGAAAAGGGCGATTTGACCGAGCTGCGCTGGATCAGCAGCCACGGCCTGTGGGGCTACGACGGCCGTGAATTCCCGATCCACGCAGCCGGCAATCTCTACCTCAACGGCGCTGAACCGAGTCGCCGGGAGACCGATCCGGTCCTCCTGCCAGACCTGGATCCCGGGATTCAACTGCAAACCGAAGGCGCACGCGTCCAACTCCAGTACGCGCTCCCCGCCGACCTGAACCTGCCCGAAACCCAAGCCGTCACCTCCGAGCTGCTCGGACGTGCCAAGGTCTCCAACCAGCCCTACCTCCTCCCCAACGGCACAAAAATCCATATCAAGACCGACTACTTCCAACAACCGCCCCCAACCACCATGGAAGCGGCACGTCCCCCCGAGTGAGGTCGGAGGTCAGTCAATACCTTTGCCTCAGCTCCACCCCGCCTTTGCCCCTCTGCGCGAGTCCCCCCCCATCTGCAGGCCAAAAGTCCTCAACCACACTGTCACGGCTCCACCCACAGCGGACCTCCATCTCGCGGCATGACTTCGCATGCCGCGGCGCGTGGGGCTGAGGCCCCCGCGCGAGGTCAGAGGTCGGAGGTCGGAGGTCAGAACCAGAGCGCTTCGCGCGAGTTACTAGCCACTTACCCGCTTCAGCACGTTGCTACCATTTCAATCCAAACACCAAGGGTATCCTCTAGCCCACAACCACCAACCTCCCCTCATCAATAGGCTCAACGTCCTCAACCCACCGCCACACCCCACCCACACCGGACCTCTGACCTCGTCCGGGGCTCCAGGCCCCGGACAGCAGCACGCGCAGCCGTGCTGCGGACCTCCGACCTCGCGCG
>CALLYA010000088.1 GCA_937875495.1 uncultured Verrucomicrobiota bacterium | reverse complement strand
GGCTGAGGATCAACGGAGAGGTCGACGCTGCTGGGAGTCTACGTCTGGAACCAGATAGCCGGGGGGGCCCGACTCAGGAGATCGCCGAGACAGCCTGCTGGTAGTTCCAGGGGAGCCACTGCTCTGGGTTGTCCACCACCTCGGCATGGTGCTCGCAGACCGTGTTCATGTAGTGGAGGGGATTGATTTTGTTGAGCTGGCAGGTGTAGAAGATGGACATGAACAGGTCGCCAAGCCTTGCCCCGATCCTGGTTTTGTGGAACATGGAGTTCTTTCGATGGAGGATCGCCTTTTTGAGGGCACGCTCGCAGGCATTGTTATCGATGGGAGCTCCTGGCAAAATCCAATCCTGATTTTGTCTTTTGCTTGGAAACGGCGTGATCCGAGAGTAACCGTATGGAGGAAATCCGCTCTTACGGGTCTGAGAGGGGCTGGGGCCCGGAGGCTCCAGTCTGCTCGGGATTTCCATTTTTCTTCATTTGGGGGTTGTCTGATTCAGGCGATTGATTGCGCGTCGGGCCTTTTGGGCATCGGAGCTGCCGGGGTTATTGTCGATCACGGCTTGATAGGCCTGAATGGCGAGAGGGATTTCGCCTGACTTGCGGTACGTTTCTCCGAGTTGCATGTGGAGTCCGGGCACGTTCGGGGCCAGCTCGATGGCGGCCAGGTATTCGGCCTGGGCGTCTTGGAATCGCCCCATCTGGGTATGCAGGGTTGCGAGGCGGGTGAGTGCCTTGACGTTGCCGGGTTCGATTTCGATGAGTCGTTCCATGGTCTGGGCGGATTTCTGGAAGCTGCCCTCCCGGCTGTAAAAGGCGGCGAGACTGCTGTAGGCCTCGGGATCGCCAGGGGCGGTTTTCACCCAAGAAGAGAGGGCGGACTCCTCGTCGTCGGCCAGTCCGAACTGGCGGTAGAGCTGCGCGGCCTGACGCCAATCCGACCGGCTGTCGCCGCGGTTGTTTTCCCATGCGACGAGGGCGTTCAACGCCTCGCTCTCGAGCCCTTGTCGTTGAAGGGCTGAGGCCAGATTGAAGGTAGCGGTGGTTGAATCGGGTTGGGCTGCTGCCCAATCGCGGAAGAGCGCCAACTCCTGGTCGACCATACCTCGATCGCGATAGAACTCGGCCATAGTGAGATAGGTCCGATCATTGCCGGGATCGAGCCGCAGCCCCTCATCAAGCAATTCCCATGCCCGCTCGAAGTCGCCTTCGGCATAGGCCTTCTTCGCTTGGGCGAACAGCGGCTCGAGCCTGGCGCGGTCACCGTTGGTGAAACGGAATTGGCTCTGGTCGGCACGGTTCCCAGCACGGGTTGCTGGGCTTGCCGAGTTTCGGTTGCTCCGCTCAGGGGCCTCTCCGGTTGGAGGTTGGCCTGTCGGCCTGGGAGCGGACCGGAGTGCGGTGGCTGTGGCAGTGGAGCTTTCGGAGGGCCTTGCTTCGGCGCTGGAATCGCTCAGGGTTGCCGCAGGCTGGTTCGGTGCTCCGGAGGCGAGCTGTGCGGAGGCATTGTTGGGTGCGAGGGACGCGGGTTGGAGTCCGGTTTCGGCGCGCATCAAGGCAAATAGATTGGGGTCATAGGTTCGAACCCAATCGAAGACCTGGGCATGATCGGTCTGCAACCGATGGAGCCGAACGGTCTGGATGCAGAGTCCGACCAGCAGGATTCCGATGAGACCCATGAGTCTTCGGGACATCGATAGCCTCGCCTCCTATTAGTGTTTTTGCGCAAACGCGCGCCTGCCGGGGTTACGCCTTCAGATCGTCCAAGCGGCCATCGACCTTCACATTGGCGCTCATCATTTGGTCCCAGGTGACGACGGTATTGTGATAGGCCGCGGTCCTGCCCAGGATCGTGGTCAGATTGCTGCGGACGCTCGGCTCGATGGTGGGATTGTCATGATGTCCTTCGGTGACGAACCGATGGAAATCGGTGATGTTGTTGAAGGCGCCTTCGGCGAAGATCCGGCTGGTATTGCCGCCGTCGTATGGGTTGTCACCGCGGATGGAGACACCTGCGCCGTAGTGTGTGTCGACGGTTCCGCGGGAGCCGTGGACGCGGCAGCCGATATCGTCCCAGCCTTTATTGAACTGGGTGCTGTTGAACGAGATGACTCTGCCGCCGGGGCATTGGAAGACGACGGCGAAGTGGTCCCAGCAGTCGCCGACATCGATGCGTGCCTTGCGGCCGCCGGTGCCGTAGGCCGAGATCGGGTGATTATCCAGGAACCATGTGGCGACGTCGAGCGCGTGGATGTTTTGTTCGGTGATGATGTCTCCGGAGAGGGCGATATCAAAGACCCAATTCTTCAGGCGTGCCTCAGGCGTCCCCGGCTCGGCCTGTTTCCCGAGGCGTCCACAGTGATAGCATGCCTCCACGCTGACGATATCGCCGATATCGCCGTTGTGCGTGCGCTGAGCGGCCTCGCGGTAGTAGGGGTTGTTTCGCGTCTGGAAATCGATGAGAAAGACGAGCTGTTTCTCTCTCGCCTTTTCGCCGCTCTGCTGGACCGTAAGGCAACCGGGGACGTCGACCGCGATTGGTTTAGCGAGGTAGACATGTTTGCCTGCATCCACGGCTGCTGCGGCCTGTTCGGGGTGGAAGAAGGGAGGGGATTCGATGGCGACCGCGTCGAGTTTACCTTCCAGGAGGCGTTTGTAACCGGAGAGAGTTGAGTAGCGGCGGCCCTCCTCGACACCATATTTGTCGCCGTAGGCCTGGACGCGGTCCTCGAAGTAATCAGCACAGGCGACGACCTTGAACCCACCGTGATTGTTCAACAGCTCGGTGATGAAATTGCCTCGGCCACCGGTCCCGATCACGCCGATTTCGATGGTGGAGTTGGCGGTTGTGCCGCGGATCAATCCGGGTCGGATCAATGTGAAAGCGGCTGCGGCGGAACCACCGCGCAGGAACTGGCGGCGGGAGACGGGAAGGGTCTGGATGGTGCTGCTCATGGTTCGGCTCCTGGGACAGAACGCGATGGTACCAACCCAGCCTGCTCGTCGATGCGAACTCGCTGGGCCACGACGGTAGGCAATGATGCCTGAAACGTGGGCGGCAGGAAAGCGGATTTTGATGAAGGCGATCGGGTGGCGCCCACGCAGGTCAGCGGCCTTACAGCACGTACAGGACCGGGTCGCCGTTGAGGTCCACGTCGATCCCCAGGATGAGTGCGAACCCGGGAACAAAGCGGTAGCTGCCTGAATACTGCTCGGTCCAGTCGCGATCGCCGTTATCGATCAGAACGGTATGATTGCCGACGGGCACGCTCCAGGTCTTGGTCGAATTGGCCTGGACCCGTCCGATGAACATGCCGTCGAAGTAGACGGTGAAGCGATCTTCCCATGGGTTTTCGATGGTCAGGGCGGCGTCTCCGGTGATCTCCACCGGGTCATGCCGTGGGTTGTCACCGCCGTCGTCACAGGCAGGGGTGAAGGCAAGCGTAACAAGCAGGGCGAGCATGCCCAGGATCGTGAGCGGGCGAAACGGGAACAACGGAATCTTCATGGTGGGTCTCCGATTCGGATGAAAGGCCTCGGGCTCGGGCGGGCCGGCGCATTGGGCAATTGTTTCGAAGTCCAGACACGCGCCAGGGCGGATTCATTCAATGGTTTTACTGCGATCTTGCCTGTGATGGTAGGCCAAAAGGATTTCGGCCAACTCTTCGAGCGCTTTTTCGTTCGTCAGTCGAACGGAGAGTTGGACGGATCCGTCGGGATGGAGCGCGGCGGATTCCTTCAGCTGATGGAGCAATGCGCGGGCGGGGATGGCCTCCCCGGAGGCTCTGTTGGGCTGAGGGCTTTGTCCCAGGAGTGGCTCAAGGAAGCGGACTGCGGCCATGAGCAGGTTACCTGTTTCGGTTTCGAGGACCGTGCGGGAGGAGGGTTCTGTGCGGTTTCTCGGCGGACCGACGGGTGTCTCGGCATGTTCCGGGGAGAGGAGGGCCCCGATTCGGGCGCGGATCATATCGCTGCGGGAACCGACTCTGATCTCATCGATCTCAGAGTCCGGGTCCAGCGCTGCATCCGCCAACTCCTGCTTATGCGCGTGTGCCTTGAGCAGGTTTTCCTCGAGGGTATTGGCGGTGACCAGGAGGAAGACCTGAACCGGGCGGTCCTGGCCCATGCGATGGACTCGAGAGATCCGTTGTTCGAGGAGTGCGGGAGTCCAGGGGACGTCGAGGTTGATGACGGTATCGGCACACTGGAGGTTGAGGCCGAGCGAGCCAGGATTGGTGCTGATCAACAGCCGGCAATCCGGGGCATCGCGCAGGCGTTGAATCCTCTCCTCGCGCTGGGGAGCGGAGACGCCGCCATCGATGCGGACGTAGCCAAGGCCGAGGGGTAGCAGCAGGGGTTCGACGAGGTCGAGCATACCGGTCCACTCGGAGAAGAGGATGATCTTGTGTGAGGCGTCGTGGCGTGCGAGGCGTTCGAGCAACTCCTGAAGGGCCTGGAGCTTGCTGGAGTGGTTGGGCGCGGTCTTTTCGGCCAGGATGCTGGCATTGGCTGCGCGCCGGCACATGAGGAGCGCCTTGCGAAGGCGGATCAGATCCATCTCGGTGAAGGTGCGCTTGCCGAGCACGGATGCGATGATTTGGCGATGGCGGTCATGGATGTCGAGCTGTTCGGGGGTCGGCTCGACGAAGATGGTTTCGGTCTTACGTTCCGGCAGCTGGGTGAGGACGTTTTCGCGTGTTCGGCGCAACATGACCGGCTGCAGCTGTTCTCTGAGGCGATCGAGGTTTTTGTAGCCGACGACACGGTCCTTCTCATCGAGGACTTGATGCGTCTCAAAGAAGGCAAAGGCCGGACCGAGGATGCGGTCGTCGATGAACTCGACGATGGAATAGAGTTCATCGAGCCGCGTCTCGAGCGGGGTACCGGTCAGCACCAGTGCATAGGGCGACCTGAGTCCTTTCACGATGCGCGCGGTCTTGGCCTCCCAGTTCTTGATGCGCTGGCCTTCGTCCAGGATGATCAAGTCCCAGGCGACCTGTTCGATATGCTGGATATCGCGGAGGACCTGTTCGTAGTTACAGAGGGTGAAGAAGGCCGTGCCATACTGAGGCAGGCGGTCCTCCGGTGGGCCTTCGACCACGTGGCAGGCGTAGTTGGAGAATCGGCGGATCTCCTCCTGCCACTGGCGTTTCAGCGAGGTGGGGCAGATGACGAGGGTTCGTTGGAGGCCGACTTCGCGGTCGAGCAGGGCTGCGACGCCGATGCCTTGCACGGTCTTACCGAGTCCCATCTCATCGGCGAGGATGGCGCGTCCGGCTGCCGTGGCGAAGGCGATTCCGTCGAGCTGGTACGGGAGGAGTTCGGATTTCAGGAGCTCCCACCGCAGGGGGTGATGGTCTGGATCGGCGCGGATTTCAGCGACGCGTGCGCGAATACGATCCAGGAAGAGGAGGCGATCGATGAAGTCTTCGGCATCGGGGTAGACGACGACCTCGACGCCCTCGTCTTCGATCACGCGAAGGGCGTGCAACAGGTCGGTCACCTGGTTAATCGGGTGATCCGTGAGCGGCATGACCTCGCTATGGAGGCGGGCGGAGGTCACTTTCTGGGGCGGCAACAGATAGAGTTCTTTGGTCTTGCCGTAGCGGATGGTGACGCAGAAATGATCGCGTCGATAGGGCGTGAGCGTTTCGAGATCGGGGGTGGATTTCTGAAGCTGCTGAAGGACGAAGAGGATGTGCTTACAGGTGCCGAGTGTATTCTTGCGGTAGTCGGGGCAGGAGCAATAGGAGACGCCTGGTTCGAGTCCTCGTAGGGCGACGCGGTAGGTCCGGCCCGAGGCCTGATTGGTGACGGAGTAATCGGTCCAAACGCAATCCGGCTCGGCTGCGAGCATGGTCATCGGCTCGGATTGTGCGCGGGTGCGCCGATCGGCCAGGGCGCGACGGGTCATGTCCTGTTCAGCCAGGGATACCGGTGGATCATTTGAGGGGCCGGCGAGGCCGAGGGCCGATTTTTCCTCCAGGATCAGGGCCAACGCAGCGCCCATGTGCACGCAGGGATTGAGGCAGCGCGAGCAGTACAGGACCGGGCGGTGGTCAGGGCTGTTCTTTGGGGCGGAGATCCCGACACGGATATCGCCCAGATCGAGCAGAAACTGATCCTTCGAGAGCTCGACCTGATCATCGATCCGGATATCCCAGCGCCCGCCCTTTTGGAGGAGAACCTCACCCTCTTTGCCGAGGAGGCCGCATGCCTCCTCATAGGTGAGTCGGCCCAGCAGATCCTTGAGATCGTTCATGGTCTGAAGCCTCTGGTGAGAAAAGTCCTGCCACAGAGGTCACCGAGAAGGCAGATGCGCAAGTCCTTTCCCATCTGAAAGCAACCCGGCTGAAGTGGGGGCTGTCTCGTCGATGGCATAAGGAGGAATCTCGCTGTGAGCTCTGAGCCCTCTGTGGCTAAAGCCCGTCCGAAAAGGTAGCCGCATTCTCAACCTACCCTCCCCATCCGGACCCGGAAAGCCTCCCGCAGAGGGCGCGGTGACGTTTTCGACCACCCTA
>CALLYA010000087.1 GCA_937875495.1 uncultured Verrucomicrobiota bacterium | reverse complement strand
TTGCGGCACCCGGTTTTTATGGCCGAATCCCACCACGCGTCCTTTCGATACCGACCCCGACCCCGACCCCGAGCTTGCTTCGCCAGAGCCCGTCCGCAAAGGCGCAAACCTCCAGACCATGGTTGCCGATCTGTCCGATCTGTCCGATCTGTCCGATCAGTCCGATCGAAATCGAAATCGCTATCGAAATCGGGATCGATCCCTGTTCTGGTTGGCACCTGCCCCTCGTGGACCGCTCTAACTTCACTGCCGAGTGGTGCCAGCAACGCAACAATACGGTTGCGGCACCCGGTTTTTATGGCCGAATCCCACCACGCGTCCTTTCGATACCGACTCCGACCCCGCCCCCGAGCTTGCTTCGCCATTGGCCTTTTCGGAGGACCTCCAGCAAGAGGAGTTGGTCACCGACCCTGCTTTACATCACCCAGCATCTCCTCGACCAGGCTCCCAGGGTGGTCGCGCCAACGCACGATCCCACGATCATCGATCAGGACCATCCTGGGGACCGTCGTTCCATGAAACGCCTCGGCCGTCTGCCCTGCCGAATCCATCGCCACAGGAAAGCCCATGGCGTGCTGCTGCAAATAGGCGCCCACAGACTGCGGGGTCTGCCCACGACTGCGGTTGGTCACCCCGATGAAGACATACCCCTCGGGGACGTACCGGTGCCACAGGTACTTGATGAACTCCCGCTCGCTGTTGCAGTGCGGACACCAGGTGGCAAAGAAATAGAGGATAACCGGACGCCCCCGCACCTCGCTCAGCCGCAGCGGACCGCCCTGAATCCACGATTCCACCTGAAGCTCCGGCGCCGGCTGATCCAGCGATTCCACCGATTCCAAGTAGCGCAACACGCGTCCTCCCAGCGGATCGCCCTCCACCGACGCCTCCGGAAACCGGCCCCGAAACTCCTCGAATGCCTCGACCGCGGCCGCCGTCCGATACTGGTGCAATAGCGTCTCACCCAATCGCAGCAGCGCCTTCTGTGTATACTCCCTGGCCTCCGGATGCTGAATCGACGCGAGCCGATACCCGCTCTCCGCCTGGGCCAGGTCGTGGTCGAAATACCAGCTCGAGCCCGCCATGTACTGCGCGCGCGCAGCATACGCACCCCCAGGAAATCGATCCGCCACCGCCTGAAACCCCTCCGCCGCCGCACGAAACGCGGCATGCGCCTCAGGCGGATTCCGATGCACGATCTGCAGACTGCGCCCCAGGAAGAAGAGCGATTGCGCCCGCTCGGTCATCGCCTCCGGCACCCGCTCCGACTCCGGAAATGCAACAACGAACTCCTGAAAGAGCTCCGCCGCCGCCTGGTACTGCCGATTGGCTTGCAGTGTCTGAGCACCCAGGAACATCGCCGCCTCATCACTCCCCGGACGCTGCGCAAAGGCACTCCAGATCAGGCCGGTCACAAGAAAACTCAAGCAAAGAGCGCGAAGCCGACACATAAATCCTCTCCTCCAACATGTAAGATCCATCCGCCCCCAAACGATTCGATGGTCAGGAAATCGCCCCCCCCATAGACTCGCAAACGGCCGACTTCCACTCGAATCGATAACCCCGGTCGAACAAAGATTGCCTCAATTCCGTTCCATGCGCTATTGGTTGTTGGTATACTTTTGCACTCCAACATCCCTGCCCGGGATATCACTTTCGTCGTTAACCTTCCTACCTCTGGGATCGTCCGCATCATGTCGTCATCCCATCGATGGAGCCTGAGCCTCCCCTTCCAGATCTCCGCAATCGCAATCCTGCTTCTGTGCCTGCTGCCCATCCGCGCTGCTGCCCAGGGCTGGGCGCCCCCGGACCGCAGTGCACTCAACCTCTCCACCGAGGATGCGCGCCTGCTCGATCGCATTCAGATCGATACGCACTTCGGCGCAACCTGCAATGACGGCACATGGCTCCCGATCACCATCCGCCTGACAAGCACCACCGAGGATCCACCCCTGAAGGGAACCGTCCGGTTCGTCGGGAACCTCTACCATCACATCAGGGAATCAGGCCCAATGCTCTGGCGGGAGGTCCTGATCGATGTACCGATCGAGATCGAATCCCAGGCGGTCAAAGAGATCGATGTCTACCTGCCGATCGACCGTGGCCGGATGGGCGGGGCCGACCATTACGGAGTCGTCATCCAGCTTGAATCACCCAAGCCCAAGACCTTCCCGACCTTACCACTGCAATTTCTAACGGATGACAGCGATCCAGTCACCTTTTTGACCGTCTCCAACTCGTCCGATCGCTTCCTCCGGTTCCGTAATTACATGGAATCCGCTCATACGGAGGCGATAGAGGCCTCGGATTCCGGCGATCTTAATAACCAGGGGTATGGGTATAATGCCATCAGGGGCTCTGCAGAACTGCCCTACAATCATCGTTGGATCGCGACCGTTCCACCGAGCGCCATCCGGCCTAACTGGCTGAGCCTCGATCCGATCGATTGCCTCATCCTGCACCAGATCCAATGGGATGAACTCGCGCCCGAACAGCAGGAGACCATCCTGCAATGGACCGCCCAGGGCCGCACCCTCGTGCTCTCCCAGGCGCCCGGGGCTCGGACCCTCTCCACTTGGATCCAGGCCGGGGCCGTCCCCGGACCCGACCCCGGACCCGAAGCTCAGACCATTCCAGCACGGCAATGGCACCCCAACGCACCCGCAGACGCTTCGTTCAACATCACCCCGCTCGGGACAGACCGGGATCGAGGACTCTTCGACATCCGCCCCCTCGGCTTCGGTAAGGTCGTGCTCCTGGCCGTCGACCTGGCCGAGTTCCCTGAGGACCTGGCCGAAGAGGTCCAAGCACCGCTCTGGGCAGCACTCTCGCCGCGGAATTCCACGCAGCTTTGGGGGAAGGGCGTCGTTTTGCCGAGTGCGGATAGGCTCTCTGAATTGCTCGTCGATGCCATCGCAAAGCCCTTGCAAAGAGAAATGGGTCTCCCAGGCACCGCTCTCAAGATCATGCTCCTGATGCTGCTCGTTTACAGCATCCTGATCGGACCCGCCCTCTGGTACTGGCTGCGCAAAGGCGATCGCCTCCAGTGGTTCGGGCCTGCGGCCGCCGCAGTCGGCCTGCTCATCTTCGCCCTCACGCCGGCCTTCGGCGCCCTCTGGCGGGAGAACGCCCAATACAGAACCACCGTCCACATCACACAGGTCACCTCAGACCTGAATTGGGCCGGCATCTATACCTTCGACCTCCTGCTTCCCTCCGGCAGCGATTCCTTCCAGATCGCCTCCGGCCAATCCGAGGTCCCCTGCCTGGAACTCGGACTGTCAGAAGCCACCCCGCTTCATGCTCACCAGGACGGCAATATTCAGCCCGCCCCGTTCACTACCGCGCCCTGGACCGCCAAGGCGTTCAAGTCCTTTACCATGGTCGAACTCACCGAGGAAGACCGCGCATGGCTCGCACAGCTCCCACCCGCTGCCCCAATGGTCGATCCCACCAATCCTTGGCAGGATGAGGACCCCGACCGAGCACCGGTATCCATTCCAACAAGACTGAGCGAGATCGCAACCAAGCCTTTTCAGGTCGTCCCACGCGACCTCACGCTCCGCCAAGAGACCTGGGAGTCGCTGAGGGGATTGCTGAACTACGCTCTCCGGTTTAGTAACACCGAAACCACTAATCTAGCCATATTCGGAGCGAGCCTGCCCAGCAATCCGCCACGTACCACACTGGAGCCGGCACCGGAAACCACCGAACAATTCCAGGTCATTCTCCTCCCGGAATAGCCCACACCATGCCCACGGTAGAAATCATCAACCTCTTCAAGAAGTTCGGCCCCAAGAAACAACCGGCCGTGGACCAACTCTCCCTCGCTATGGAGGAGGGCGACGCCATGGGCTTCATCGGACCCAACGGCGCCGGCAAGACCACCACCATGCGGATCATGGCCTCCCTGCTCCCGCCCACCTCCGGCGATGTCACCATCCAGGGGTGGTCCGTCACCCGGTTTCCCGAACAGACCAAGTCCTTGGTCGGTTTTCTCCCCGACGAGTTCGGCGTCTATCGCAACGTCCGAGTGCAGGAGCTGATCGAATTCTTCGCCGGCGCCTATCGCATCCCCAAATCCGAACGGAAATCGGCGATCGAAGACGTCATGGAGCTCACCGATCTCAAGGAGATGCGCAAGACCAACATCGATACCCTCTCCAGGGGCATGCGCCAACGCGTCTTCCTGGCCAAGACCCTCCTCCCCAACCCACCCCTGCTCATCCTCGACGAGCCGGCCGCCAACCTCGACCCGCGCGCCAGGATCGAGCTCAAAGGGATCCTCAACGCGCTGAAGAAGATGGGGAGAACCATCTTCATCTCATCCCACATCCTGCCCGAGCTGAGCGATTTCTGTAACAAGATCGCCATCATTGAACAGGGGCGCCTCGTCGTCTGCGATAAGGTCGCCAATATCGTGGAGATGGTCAGGCCCGGCCGGCACTTCGTCATCCGCTGTCTCCCGTCCGACCGCAGAATCGGCGCATACCTCGAAAAGCGCGGACATACTACGGTCGACGGTGAGGAGACCGACACCGCCGGAACATGGGACCAGGCCAATGTCATCCTCCATCAGACCGATCTCGAAATCGCCGCCAACCTCCTGCAGGAGATCGTTCAAGAAGGGTTCCGGGTGATCGAATTCAAAGAACAGCCCATGAACCTCGAAGATGTCTTTATGAAAGTCACCCAGGGGAACGTCGCATGAGCAAGTCCACCCCTCTCCGGACATTGGTCAACATGTTCAGGGACAACCCGCTCGCCAGGTTGGAGCTCTCCATCGCCCAACGCTCCATGGCCTACTGGTTCGCCATGCTGGTCTTCCTGCTCGTCGGGCTCGCCGTGGGACTCATCGTCATCTCCACCGAAGCCGGAGGCCTCAGCCTCCGTAATGACACGATCCCCATCAATCTACTGCCCACACTAGGCGCCCGGATCTATTGGTCGCTCTACGCACTGCAGGCCGTCATTCTCCTGCCGCTCATCTTCGCCACTCCCGGCGGCAGTATCTATAAGGAACGCCAATTCAAGACCTGGCACATGGTCTTCATGAGCCGCATGACCGCCCCGGAAATCGTTTTCGGTAAGCTCGCCGCCATCCTGGTCCCGATCTTTGTATTCCTCGCTGCCACACTGCCCGTCTACAGCATCTGCCTGCTCTTCGGGGGAATCACTCTCGGCCAAATCGTCCTCAATCACCTGGCCATGACCGCCGGCGCAATCCTGTTGTCAGCGATCTACCTGTTCCTGTCAGCCGTTCGAAAGGTCCGTGCACGCGGCAGGGGTGGCATCAGTATCATCTTTACCATCCTCCTGATCTGGTTCATCGTCGTCCCGATCGTCAGTTCGGTGATTCAATTCGTCTTTTTTTCAAGATTGGGAGCCCAAGTCACCTTGCTCTCCTCGGTCCCCTTCTTCGGGGGCACGATCCCCACTTGGGCATGGCTGCTGCCGATTTGGCTCTACTTGACCCTCGCCATCCTCAACGCGACCACGGTTCGGCTCCACCACCCGGCCGCACTCCCCAGCCTCTGGCCACGAGCTTTCTTTATTCTCGGTGTTGTCGGACTCCAAACCTTGATCCTGGGGTATCAGTTCAAAGGCGGCCCCAACAGCAACGATGCCTTGATCCATATGTCGCTGATTTGGAGCTTGGTCGTCTGTATCGCCCCCCCCCTCCTCTTCGGAATGGGGCGCTACGACTTCTCACGCTTGGGGGAAACACCCCGGTGGGATCAATGGGTCGGCAAGCGGCCGTTTCTGTCACTGCCGATCCGCTGGCTCTATCCCAGTCATACAGGCGGACTCGTCACAGCGCTCGCCCTTCTCGGAATCACCCTGCTCCCGATCGGCCTCCTGATGCGTCATCTGAAGGTCACCGCGGATACCCAGGCCGCTCTGCATTGGCTCCTGCTCGCTTCGGGGATCTTTCTCGTCGCGTACTGGAGCGTGGGCGGTATCATCGGTTCCCTAGTCCACAACCGACAACAGATCCGCGCGAACCTCGCACTCATGGTCCTGATCCCCGGCCTCGTCTTCGCCAGCCCCCTGCTGACCGTCCTCTGGAAGATGGCCATCGGTCAATGGAACAGTGCCCGCTTCATCGTCGACCCGATCTGGGGCGCAACCCCACCCAGCGCGTTCTGGATCGCAGCGCAAAACGGCCGATTCGAACCGATCCACGAATGCTGCATGCTCTTCGGCGTCGTCGCCCTGATCACCCTGCCGATCCAATTCCTGCGCCGACGTAAAATCTACTCCGAGTCCGTCATCCATCCCATCGATGGCTGAGGGGCTGCGCGGCACGACTTCGCGTGCCGCGGCGCGTGGGCCCAAGACCCCGCGCGAGGTCGGAGGTCAGCCCCAAATGAACGCGGCACGACTTCGCGTGCCACGGCGCGTGGGCCCAAGGCCCCGCGCGAGGTCGGAGGTCAGAGGTCGGAGGTCAGCCCCGGAGCGCTTCGCGCGAGATAGTAGCCCCTGATTCAATCAGACCTCGGGCAGCATTTTCAGGGTGATTGTCCCGCACAAACCATTTCACCCCACCCCGTCCACCCCGTCCACCCTCTGCTCATCAGCTGTCCGAAGTTGCCAGCCAGAACAGGAATCGATCGCGATTCCCTCGATTTATTCGATTTATTCGATTTATTCGATTTATTCGATTTATTCGATTTATTCGATTCTTCCCTTCCGACCTCCGACCTCGCCTGATGCCTACAGGCATCAGGCCTCCGGCCCTCGGCCGGAATCTACAACGTGGTGCGCACCTGATACCACGCCCCGCCAATGGGGGCATCCAGCTCCCGCTCCAGGATGCCGTCCATCCCGGCGATGTCGCCCTCCACAAGCTCCCACTCAATCCCGCCTGCCGCGGACGCACCGCGGTAGATCGCGTAGGTCTTGCCCACCCGCGCCGGCCACTGCAACCGTAGCTTGCCATCCTGCGTGCGCGCGACTTCCAACAAAAAGGGAAAATCTCCGGGATGGTTGTAGTCGGTCCCCGCAGCCAGCTCGTCCACATCCGAATAGCCGTCGCCGTCGAGATCCGCCGTCGATGCCTCCGCGGCCAGGGTTCGGATCATCGTCCAATCCTCTCCCGGCGTCTCACGTCCCTGCCCGTTGCGCGTGAGGGTCTGTAAGCCGATGTCGGAATCCGCCGGTAATCCGAGAAGCAGGATTTCCTGGGACTCCGTCCACCAGTGCGGCTCCTCAGACGGGCGGCCGTCCCCGCCGACATACCCGCCGTCAGCCCCGGTGAGGGCCATCGCCCACTCCGTGCCGGTGGGATTGCCGGTACCCGGTCCCGCCGTCAACCGAGCCCACAACGCGTCGTAAGCGACCACCTCAGCCTGGTCGCCCGGCAATGCCAGCGTCCAGACCTCGATCTCATCACTGAAAAAGGCCACGTTGGGTGGATCCGCAGCATCCCGAGCAGACACCCGGTACGTATAAGGAAGGTTCGGCTCCAGTCCGTCGTCGGTGTACGTCCGCTCCATCACCCATCCACTGTCCGTCCCCCCGGGATTGCTCCCACGCTGGTCGAAGAAGTAGCTCACCGGTGGAGTCCGCAAATCGATCGCCTCCACCGCCGTCATCGTGATCGCGGTGGGGCCGATCGCTACCGGCGCCGTACCCCACTCCATCGGGTTTGGTTCGGGCGCAGCCGTGTCACCCAATTCTTTCACCAACAACACGCCAGGCGCGATCTTCCGATCCCCATTCTTCTCCACCCAGATCAGACGCGGCCCACCCTTGGCCAGCCCGTCCACATCCATGAACGCGCGGAGCGAGGGATACCCCGCAACCGTGATCCCCGCTGTGGTGCCACCCTTCATCGTGATGCCAGGCCCCGCGACGTGGAGCGTCATGCCCGAACCGGACAATCCATCCCCGGCCACACCCACCTCGACGTTGCTCATGCCGCCCGTTACCGTGGTGAACGTCGTCACCCAGGAGAAGGCGCCCGGCTGCTTGAAATAGATGAGATTGAAAGGAACCGCTCCCGCCTCCACGGCAAGGTCCACGGTCACGCTGCTCTCCCCCATGACCGTGGCCGCGGCGTCCGGGCTGGCTCGAAAATCACGATCGACTCCACCCTGTGCAAAGAGCGGTGGTAACGCCCACGGCGTGAAAAAGCCGGCATCATTGTCGAACGGTGCCGCGAACACAAGGTAGTCCCCGGGCGGCAGGCCCTGGTATCGATACCCGCCATCCGGCAGCGTGATCGTGCCCGCCATGTACCCGCCGTCCACAGAGCGTAGAATCACCAGGGCACCAAAGACCGGGACCCCTCCCTTGCGGACCACTCCCGAAAGCGAACCGGTCCCCGGCTCCTGCGAGAAATAGAGCTCGTTGAGCCCCATCAACTCATCCGGCCCCGGACCCGCCGGGGTCCGCGTTCCCTGCGCTAGAAAGGGATACATCAGACTGCTCATCACTGGGTTGTGGTCCAGCCCCAGAAAATGCCCCACCTCGTGCTTGACCAACGCATGCACATCATACCGGGTGGGATAGACCGTGGGGGAGGTGGACCAAACACAATCGACCCCATTGAACACGACATCCGCCTCCAGAATGGAGCTCCCCTGAGCTCCAACCGCAGAACCGTAAGTCACGGTCAGTCCGCATAACCCGGTCATGTCATAGGTCCCACCGGCAATCAGGGTCGAGTCCTCCGCCCAGAACACCAGGTTCCGACCATCCTGCGCCACGTCCGGATCGGGGTGCGTGTCGTTCACCCCACGAACAAACTCGATGCGGCCATCGAGCGCGTCGCTCCAAGCCTCGAAAGCCGACCAGGCCGACGTCAGGTCGGTGCCGTTGTGAACATCCGCTGTCCCTGCGGCCGAGAGATGCACGATGATTCGACCCGACTCGTCCATGATGGAGGAGGGATAAGTAATGGCCGACTGCTCCAGGTCCCAACGCATCGGCAGCCAATGGTTCGGCTGGGCAGGGTCGCTTCCCGAAGGTCGAAACACATAGCCAAACGCCACCGAGGCGAACGAAAACAACAGTAGTCCAACACCGACCGCAACCCGTGGTAATCCGGTTCTCTGACTCATCGACCCACCTCCTCATCCTCGACCCGAATGCGATTGCGCTCGGCAATATGCCGCCTGAGGCAATCCTCGAAATGCTCCATGCCCATCGCTTCCACCGCCGCTGATTCCTCTTCCGTACCGTGAGCATGCCCGAGCGTCCTGCGCGCAATCAGCCGCGAGGACTCCTCTTCCCCATTCTCTCCCTCCGGAACGATATCGAACACCCCCTGTACAATCCCGAGCACCAGCCAATAGCCGCCCCGCTGGTTCCACCGCAAGAAGAGTACCCGCTCCTGCCCAGGTCGGAAACCCGCATCCAGATAGGGACGCTCGAACCTCGGCCCCACCTGGCCGCCGCCCTGAACGACCTCAATCGTCGGCGCACCACCCGCCTCACCCGGCATATACCAGTCCAAGATCAGGAGGTGAATACGGGTCAAAACACCACGCCCGTCCGGGCGCAACTCCGGCTCCACACGCGCTACACGCGCCCGGACCACGCCATCCGCATGATGGACGAGTTGATCAAGGGGCATCGGCGCATAGGGAATCCCGTAAAGCCATGTCCCCCCGGCGAGGACCATGCCCACCGCGACCATCGTCAGAAGGCCATCTCGAATTCGATGCCTCGATAAGGTCTCCATCCTCAGTCACTCCATCCATGTTCGATTCGCTCGCTAATGCAGAGCCCCCAGCAGAGGGGCTCACCCGCTCCGCCGACGACTCAATCGCCCGCGGGCTTGCTGGACACCGTCGGCCAGGAGATTGCTTGCAAGGACCGTTAACGCGATCGCCACTCCAGGCGCCAGGCTGAAAAGAGGATACTCACGCAAATACACCTGTTCCTGCTTGAGCATCAACCCCCACTCCGGTTGATCGGGCTCGCCGGATAAACCCAAATAGCTGAGCCCCGCAGCATCCAAAATAGCAGCACCCAGCTGCACTGCGCCAAGCATAATCAGGATATCCAGGCAATTGGGCAGGATGTGCAACCAGGCGATCCGCCATGGAGATGCACCCAGCGAACGCGCCGAGAGCACATAATCCTGCGCCGCCTGCTCCAAATAGGCCGCCCGCATCTGGCGGATCATCATCGGCGCTCCCGCCAGGCCCACCGCAACCGCCACCCCGGTCGTCGAAGGACCGATCACAGCGATGATCAATAGCCCCAGAATGATGGGCGGGAACCCGATCAGGAAGTCCGTGGCGCCAGAAATGAGCCGGTCCAATACCCCGCCGAGAAAGCCGGCGCAGGCGCCGAGAAAGCCACCGAGTAGGACCGAAAGCAGCATCGCACCGCCTGCGATCTTAAGCGTCTGGCGGGCACCATACAACAGACGCGTGGCGTAGTCCCGCCCCACCGCGTCAATCCCCAACGGATGCGCCAACGACGGCCCGGTCAAGGCCTGCTCACGATAGGGTTGGCGGACCGGGTCATGCCGCCCCAGGAGCTCCGCGCCAAGCGCAAAACCGACGACCAAAAGCAACAGACAAATGCCCAAGCGCCCCTGGGTGGTGTCCCAGGTCGCCAGGAGCAATCCCGAGAGTCCCCCGCCCTCTCTCTTGATTGCCCCCATCAGAAAGTCCCTCCGCCGACCGCACGCAGTCGAGGGTTCGCCACGAGATAGAGGAGGTCCACTACCCATTGCACCAGCATGACCCCGATGAGCAGGAGGATCAGCGCCCCCTGAATCGATGGGTAATCCCGTGACAAGACCGCATCGGTCACAAACCGACCGATCCCCGGCCAAGCAAACACGGTTTCGGTCAAGACCGCACCGCCAATCAGATAGCTGAATTCAAGACCCACCATCGTAATGATCGGTATCAGGGCCGGGCGCAAGGCATGTCGGTGCAGGACATCACCCTCTTCCGCGCCTTTCGCACGGGCGGTCATGACATACGGCTGCTGCAGGCTCTCCAGGACCGAGCTCCGAGAGACACGCGCAATAAAGGCCGTGGGAATCGTGGCCAGCGTCAGCACGGGCAGGAGGAGATGCCGGAAGCCGTCCAGCAGTAAATCCGATCGCCGGGCGAGCACCGCATCCAGTAGGACAAAACCGGTCCGAACCTCATAGTCCAGATCGGGCGACAGCCGCCCACCCGAAGGGAGCCAGGCCAGGTGGTAGGAAAAGAGGAGCATCAACAACAACCCCAACCAGAATACGGGAACCGATACCCCGCTCAGGCTCAACACCGTCCAGCCGAGATCGAATCGACTCCCAGCCCGACGCGCCGCCCACGCCCCTGTGACAATGCCCACCAGCGAGGCCAACAACAGCGCCAAAAGCGCGAGCTCAAGGGTGGCAGGCCAAATCTGCCGCAGGTCACCGGCGACCGATCGCCCCGTGATCACGGAGCGCCCGAAATCACCGTGCAGGACGATCCCACCAATGTACCGCACGTATTGCTCATGCCACGGCAGATCGAGCCCGAGCTGGGTCCGTAACTCCACAACCCGCTCCGGAGACGGGTTCTTAAGCATCACGGCGATCGGGTCCCCAGGGATCAGCCGGGGAAGAAAACAGATCAATAGGCTGGCCACCAAGCCGGTGGCCACAATCGCCAGCAACCGCCGTATCAACCAAGCCGTCATCGACCACCGTCTCCCTCATGCCCATCCATTTCGTACCCCTCCGTTCGGAACAGGCCAGTCACACCGCTCTCAGGGGGCGTCCCGCAACCAGACCGGCAGAAAATCCAAGTCACCCGTCGGCTGCAACACAAACCCCTCCACCTCCGAACGAACCACGCCCATGTCCTCGGCATGCACCAGCGGGACCACCGGCATCTGCGCCTGCAGAATCTCCTGGGCCTCACGATAATACCCCGCTCGTTCCGCACGCGCACCAACCTGTCGGCCGAGGCCCAAGACCTCCGTCAGGCGGTCATCGACAAAGAAGGAGACATTGAGCGCAGCTCCCTTGCGCACTGAATCCGGCCCGAACAGGACCCAAAGGAAATTGTCGGGATCGCCGTTGTCGCCCACCCAGCCAAACATCCCCATATCATGCGACCCACTCATCAGCGCGGTCCGATGCGCACCCCACTCGTTGACCTGAATGCGGATGTTCAGGCCGATTCGTTGGAGGTCCTCCTTGATCAACTCGGCTACCCGCGAGGGGTTCGGCATGTAAGGCCGAGGATTGGACATCGTGTTGAGCGTGATCGGCCGATCAAATCCCGGCACCTGCGAAACCAGCTCGCGGGCGGCTTCCGGGTCGAATTCGACCTCCGGTAGATCCGAGTGATACCCAAGCATGAACGGTGGCAGCGGGGTCTTGGCCGCGACTGCCGCACCCTGGTATGCACTCCTGATGATGTTCGCCTTGTCGATCGCCATCGCCACCCCACGCCGAAATCGGACATCGCTCATCGGCGCGATTTGGGTGTTCATTGCCAGATAGCCGATGTTCATCCCCGGCCCGCGATAGAGTTTCAGAGAGGGATCGTCCCAAACCACCGAAATTTGAGCGGTGTCCAGTCCGTCCATCCCATGCCCATCCCCGGTCTGCACCTGGAGCAGCCGCGTGTCTGCACTCGGAACCACCTTGAAGACCACACGCTCAAGCTTCGGAGACGCGCCCCAATACCCGTCCCACCTGCGCAGGACGATTCGATCCTTGGGGATCCATTCGACAAAACGATACGGGCCAGTCCCGACCGGTCGCTGGCCGAATCCGAATCCACGCGATTCAAGCGCCTCCACACTCAAGATCGCCGCCGGAAAGACAGCCAGGCTCGCCAGAAACGGGGCGTGCCGCTCTGTCAGTCGGAAGATCAGGTGCTCCGGCCCATCCGGGCGGACCGATTCCACAACCGAATACATGGCATCCCAATAGGGGTAGTTGCCCTCGGGGAAGTGGAATCGATGGGAACGATCCATCTGCCGCCGAAAACTCTCCACCGCCACCTCAGGCGTCAGCAAACTGCCGTCGTGAAAACGAACACCGGTGCGTAACTTAAAACGGTACTCGAGCCCGTCATCGGAGATCTCCCAAGCCTCCGCCAGACACGGCTCCACATCAGTTGACCCCGGAACGAACTGGGTCAGCCCCTCAAACAGACAGTTGACCACCTTGACCGATTCGGTGTCGTCGATGTCCGCCGGATCCAGGCGCGCGCTGTCCGCGCCCCGAACCCAGACCAGCGTCGGCTCGGATCCGCCCTTTCCCGCATCCCCGCCCTCGAACCACTTGAAGGAAACCGCGATCAATACCGCTATCAGCGACCAAATCAATCCGCGTCCGAATCCACGATGCGATGCCATGCTCCATCCTTTGCTGTTGCTCTATCCCTCGTCCTCCGTCTCCACCTCGGGGGCCGACTCGACCGGCAAATGCCCCGGCCCATCGGGCTTCGCCGCATTCAACTCATCCAGCTTGCGGCGAATCACCACCCGCAGCTCGGGGATCCCTATCCCTGTCTCCGCCGAGATCCAGAGCGTGTCCGGAGGTAGATGGCCTCCGATCTCACCGCGCAGCGCCTGCGCCTCCGGTCGGTCTACCTTGTTGCCCACCACGAGGAAGGGGCGACCGGTCAGCACCGGATCATACAGGTTCAACTCCTCCTGTAATTGGACATAGTCTTCAATCGGATCACGCCCGTCCGTGCCCGCCATATCCAATACATATACCAGAAGTCGGGTCCGCTCGATATGCCTGAGAAAATCGTGGCCCAGTCCGACGTTCCTGTGGGCTCCCTCCACAAGGCCCGGGATGTCGGCGACGGTGTAAGAAACCAGGTCCGGTTCCTGGACCGTCCCAAGCACAGGGTTCAAAGTGGTGAAAGGATACGGTGCGACCTTAGGGCGGGCGTGGCTGATGGCACGCAGCAGTGTGCTCTTTCCCGCATTCGGGTAGCCGACCAGGCCGACGTCCGCCACAACCTTCAGCACGACCCTGAAGACAAACTCCTCGCCAGGCGCTCCGGGCTCGCTCTCCCTGGGGGCCTGATGCGTGGATGACACAAAACGCAGGTTTCCACGCCCACCCTTGCCGCCACGCGCAATGATCTGTTCCTCCCCTGGATGCACCAGATCGTATAGGACCTCGCCCGTCTGGCTGTCCCGCACCTCCGTGCCCGGTGGGACCGGAATCACCAGGTCCTTCCCGGCACGGCCGTGGCGCATCTTGCCCATTCCGTGCTGGCCGCGCTCGGCCTTCTGTTCGGGCAGGTAACGCAGCGCCACCAGCGAATCGACGTTTTCGTCGACACGTAAAATCACATTGCCACCACTCCCGCCGTCGCCGCCGTCCGGCCCCCCCCTCGGGACAAATTTTTCACGTCGGAAACTGGTGCAACCATTCCCACCATCCCCCGCAACCACCAAGACCTTAACCCGATCCACAAATGTTGGCCGCGCCATCCCAACCTCCTCCCGCCCCCAGTTCAAGCAGAGCCACCCGCCGGAAGCCACGTGCTCACTCGAGTCAAGAACCGGATGCATCCCAGACACAAAACGGCCGGCCCGTTTGTCGAATGACTCGGGCCGGCCGTTCCAAACCATCAGCCATTCGAACCTCAACCCTCTGCCCGTGACAGAGAGGGGCTTTCAAACGGCGTTCCGGAGCTTACCGGTTATACTTCCACCGCCAACGGTTCCACCGCCACCTTGCGATGCTCCTTGTCAAAAACGACTCGGCCATCGATCAGTGCGAAAAGCGTGTAGTCACGTCCCAACCCGACGTTGGCTCCAGGATGGAACTTGGTGCCGCGCTGGCGGATCAAAATATTGCCCGCACGAACCGTTTGCCCACCAAACTTCTTCACGCCCAGCCGCTGAGAGTGGCTGTCGCGACCGTTGCGGGAACTTCCCATACCCTTCTTATGCGCCATGGGTACCCTCCTCGCTGAGGAAAATCTCTGGTTAAACTCGAATGCAGAATAGAATAGGTCAGGCGCTGATCTTGGAAATCTTCAGCACCGTCTGACCCTGGCGATGACCGTTGCGCCGACGATAGTTCTTTCGGCACTTCATCTTGAATACGATCACCTTGGGCGCCCGGACATGGTCCAAAACCTTGGCCGTCACTTCCGCCCCCTCGACCGTGGGCGTTCCGACGCGTAGTGCCCCATCCTCGCCCGCAATCAAACGGACGTCGCTCAGACGGACCTCTTCACCCGGCGCCGCTGGCAGGAGCTCAACCTTGAGGGTATCGCCCTCCTGCACTCGGTACTGCTTGCCACCTGTTTCAATTATGGCGTACATGGCCCTGCCGTTCCTCCCTAGCTCAATCGCTCTTGCTTTGCGCCCTGCACAAAGAAAATTCAAACTAAAAGGTGATGATCCCACTGTCAAACCAGCCGGAACCCCAAGCTCACAACCCTGGTCAGAACCATTTCGCCCCCGGTTCTTCGCGGGCTCAGCGGTTCGGCTCTCGATGGCACACCACAATCCACCCAAAGTGGGAAACGCTAATGTAACGCATATGAGGAAGGTTTCAAATCAGAGCGCAACCACCACCCCCGCGTTGTCCGCTTCCCAGCCTCCACTCGCTCCCCACCAGGCGTCAGTTCGAGGTCGTCCAAAATGGTAGCCGCTTTCCCAACCTGACCGCTATATCCCCATCCGGAGAGCCTCCCGCAGAGGGCGCGGTGGGCGCGGTGGCCCTTTCGACCTGCCATGGAAGTGGGGTGGGTCAATGCTCTGATCCCCTTCCCTACCCTTTGGGGAATTTTAGGAGATCTACCGTTTTCAGCGGACCAAGGCTGTTACGGGGATCACAGAGCCCCCAAAGAAAACCTCTCCTTCCGGGCCTTCGCGTCTTCCAAGTTTTCCCTTCACCTTCCTTCCCCCCTTCCCTCCCCCCTTCCCGTCCTCCTCATCCAGCCACGGAGATCTTTCGTGAAGGCCCAATTCGGTTTTCGCACGACCTCTAGCTCGAGGCTGTCCAAAAAGCCCTTCGGATCCGGATGGGGAGGTATCCCGCAGAGATCGCAGAGGGCGCAGAGGTG